>JBOHWA010001176.1:0-9326 GCA_050735855.1 Binatia bacterium | reverse complement strand
GCGCAGGATGTCCTGCTCGACCGCCTTGATGTCGGCCTCGATCTCCTCGAGCGCCCGCGGCGGCGTGTAGCGGTAGAAGTAGCGATTGAAGTTGATCTCGTAGCCGACGACGCCGACCTCGCCGTCGTGCGCGTCGCGCCTGCCGGTGTCGATCCAGGCGTCGGCGACGTGCGGCGTCACCTCGCGGGCGAAGTAGTCCTCGACACGCTCGGCGAGCGGCACGCTCTCGCTGTCGCGCAGCTCGGGGTCGGGCTCGGGGTTGCCTTTGGCGTCGCGACAGATGGCGGCGGACTCGTCGCGCTCGGACAGGGCGGCGAGGATGGCCTTGCGCGCCGGCGCCGGCAGCTTCAGGCTCGCCTTCGCCGCCGCGGCGTCGAGCCGGCGCTCGAACTCGGCGCGGTCGGCGACGAGCGTGCTCGGCAGGCTCCGCAAGAGCTGGCGGATCGCGTCCTGCAGCGCCCGGCCGGCGGTCTGCTCCCTGGTGCCGGCGGCGCCTTTCTTCTTCGACTGGGCGAGGGCCAGGAAGGCGCGCTCGTCGTCGAGCCGGGCGATACGCTCGGGGCTGGCCTGGAAGGCGAGGCGCAGCGGCCGCTCGACGGTGATCTTGCGGAAGCCGAACTGGGTGGTGGGGAAGATGCGGCTGACGACCACCTCGTCCTCTTTGCCGTCCTTCACCACCCGGCGGGTGTCGCCGTCGCGGTGGTCGGCGAGCAGGGTGAGGATGTCCTGTGCCCTGTCGAGCGGGATCTCGCGCCGCTTGTCGCCGAGGCTCTTGCGCATCGGCGCCCAGAACGACGTGGCGTCGATGAGCTGCACCGTGCCGGCGCGCGCGTTGGCCTTGCGGTTGGTCAGCACCCAGACGAGTGCGCCGGGATCCTGCCCAGCCACTCGACGCCGGAGTCCTTGTAGGCTGCGTAGGGTTTGTAGCGAGTAGCGCGGTCGCTCTGCCGCAGAGGATCGTTCATCGCCGCAGGACGATGTGGCTGCCGTGCTGACGCTGCACTATGAAGCCCGCCCGCTCGAGGATCCTGACGCACTGGCGTCCGGACACCCGCGGGAGGCTGGTCATACGGCGACCAGGATGCCTTCGAACTTCTCCGCGGGCACGGGCAGGTCGTCCGCTTCGAGGGCGGCGACGTAGGCTTGGATGGCCTCGCGGATGTTGGCGATGGCGTCTTCCTTCTGTCGCCCCTGGGTGACGCAGCCGGGCAGGCTCGGGCACTCGGCGACCCAGTAGCCGTCCTCGCCGGGGTAGAGCAGGATCTGCCGCATGGTGGGCTTGTCATTCGCCGCGGGGGCCGGCGGCGTCTTTCCCGCGGCTGCGCGCGGCGACAGCTCGGCCAGCACCAGCGCGCCGCGCGGCGTCAGCTCGTACTGTCCGTGACCCAGCTGGCGGAATACGCCGCGCAGCCGGCGGGCGATGGACGGCGCGCCTCCCGGCTGGTCTGCCCGCATGGCCTGGAAGATCGCCGTATAGCCCGACATCCATTCCGCCTGGCTGAGCCCGAGCTCGTCGCGAATGTCGCGCCGCGTAAAGCGATGCGTACCGCGTCCAACCAGCGTGGCCGCGGCGCGAAGGATCCGTTCGGCATGGGTCATGGGCGTCTCCTGGTGTTACAGCTACTCGACCGGGGCGAACTCGATCTTGCGGGTCTCGGTGCTCGGGCCGGCTGGTCTTGTACACGGTTACCACCTCGGCGGGGTCGCGATCCACGTCGACGACGACGCGGACGAGATATTCCTTCGGCGGGTCGGCGAGCCGAAGCCGCGCCTGCAGCACGTCGCGCCCCGGCCGCACGGCCAGGCGCTGGTCAGGTGCCCCACATGCGGCGTCAGGATGAAGCCGCGCACCGCTTGCGCCGGCGTCGGGCTTATTCGCCGGTCTCCGCCGGGGTCGCGGCGGTGATCTCCGCCAGCATGCGCAGGATGTCCTGCTCGACCGCCTTGATGTCGGCCTCGATCTCCTCGAGCGCCCGCGGCGGCGTGTAGCGGTAGAAGTAGCGGTTGAAGTTGATCTCGTAGCCGACGACGCCGACCTCGCCGTCGTGCGCGTCGCGCCTGCCGGTGTCGATCCAGGCGTCGGCGACGTGCGGCGTCACCTCGCGGGCGAAGTAGTCCTCGACACTCCGCAAGAGCTGGCGGATCGCGTCCTGCAGGCGCCGGCCGGCCAATTGCAAACCGTCGGGCCTTGCACATAAGTCCCGACAGTTTGTAATATCTTGCGCATGGCCAAGGTACGTCAGGACAGCGCTCTCAAGCTCATCCGGAAGATGGGGATCGCGCGCCCAGCGGAGCTTGAGGCGCACGGCGTGCCGCGCGCGCAGCTCTACCAACTGGTGAGCGAGGGCGGGATCGAGCGGCTGGCCCGGGGCGTCTACGTGGCGGCCGGTCACACACCCAGCGCGGAGCACACGCTCGCCCAGGTCGCGAAGCGGGTGGCGGCGGGTGTGTTCTGCCTGCTCACTGCGCTGCGCTATCACGGGCTCACCACCCAGGCGCCGGCCGAAGTGTGGATCGCGCTGCCGGAAAAGGCGCGCAAGCCTCGCCTCGACTACCCGCGCCTGCGCGTAGCGCGGTTCTCGGGCGCAGCCCTGACCGAGGGCATCGAGGTGCATCGGGTCGAGGGGGTCGAGATCCGAGTCTATTCGGCCGCGAAGACCGTCGCCGACTGCTTCAAGTACCGCAACAAGGTGGGCATCGACCTCGCGGTCGAGGCACTGCGCGACTTCACGCGCCGCCATCGCGGGGGTGCCACCGAGCTGGCGCGCTTCGCCCGCATCTGCCGCGTCGCGCGCGTGATGCAACCCTATCTGGACGCAATCGCATGACCGCCGGGAAGAACCTCGCGGCCTCGGTGGCAGCGCGGCTGCTCAACCGCGCCCGGCAGACAGGCGACGACTACCAGACCCTGCTCACGAGCTATTGCCTCGAGCGCTTCCTGTATCGGCTCGGCGTCTCGCCCGCCCACGAGCGCTTTGTGCTCAAAGGCGCGATGCTCCTGCGTCTCTGGTCCGATCGGCCGTACCGCGCCACGCGCGATCTCGACCTTCTGCGTCAGGGCGACGGCTCGTTCGAGGCCATCCAGGCCGACCTGCGGACCATCTGTGCCGCCGACGTGGAGCCCGATGCCGTGGCGTTCGACGCCGGAGCGACCCGGGTCGAGGCGATCCGCGCCGAAGACGAGTACGCCGGCACGCGCGCGAGCCTGCCCGCACGCTGCGGCACGGCGCGCCTGGTCCTGCAGATCGACATGGGGCTCGCCGATTCGGTGTGGCCGGCGCCCCGACTGACCACGTATCCCGCGCTGCTCGACTTTCCGTCGCCCGAAATCCTCGCCTATCCGCGCGAGGCCGTCGTGGCGGAGAAGCTCGAGGCCATCGTCGTGCTCGGCGACCGCAACAGCCGGATCAAGGACTTCTTCGACCTCCACCATCTCGCGGACCACTTTCCGTTCGACCGGACCACGCTTGCCGAGGCGGTGCGGCGAACGTTCGCGCGGCGAGCGACGCCGATTCCGTCCGAGGCGCCGATCGGACTCACGCCTGCCTACTGGGAGAACCCGTCGCGCCCGGCGCAAGCGCGCGCCTTCGCGCGACGAGCGGGCCTGCCCGCACCCGACCGGCCGGGCGACGAGTTCGTCACACGCCTCGGCGCGTTCCTTCTACCGGTGCTCGACGACGTTCGTCGTGGCAAGCCCTGCGACGGGACATGGGAGCCGGGAGGCCCGTGGCGATGAGCGCCCGGCGCTTCAAGCCCTACCCGGCGTACAAGGACTCCGGCGTCGAGTGGTTGGGGGAGATCCCGGCGCATTGGGAGGTTGAACGCTGGCGCTACTGTTGTCGTGTGCGCGAGGGGCAAGTCGCGCCCGACGACGATCGGTTCCGTGATCGAGTGATGATCGCGCCCAACCACATCGAGTCGGGCACAGGGCGGATCCTCTATACGGAGAGCGCCCAGGAGCAGGGTGCGATCAGTGGGAAGTACGTCGTTAAGCCCGGCGACATCATCTACTCCAAGATCCGACCTGCCCTGAACAAGGCGTGTCTCGCGACCGGCGATTGGCTCTGCAGCGCTGATATGTATCCGGTCGACGTCCTCACCGGGCGTCTCCTCCCGCGGTTTCTTCTCTCCTTCATCCTCTCCGAACCGTTTGTGCGACTGATGGTCGACGAGTCGATGCGCGTCGCCATGCCGAAGGTGAATCGCGAGACCCTCGCGGATTGCCCGGTGATCATTCCTGATCTAGAAGAACAGCGATCGATCGCCGCGTTCCTCGACCGGGAGACGGCGCGGATCGATGCGCTGGTGGCGAAGAAGGAACGGCTGATCGAGCTGCTGCAGGAGAAGCGCACCGCCCTCATCACCCGCGCCGTCACCAAGGGGCTCGACCCGAACGTCCCCATGAAGGACTCCGGCGTCGAGTGGCTGGGGGAGATCCCGGCGCATTGGGAGGTGAAGCGGCTGTGGCATCTGACGCCTTGGAACCGCCGGATCATGTACGGGATCGTCCTTCCCGGACCGAACGTCGAGGATGGAGTTCCAATCGTGAAGGGGGGCGATGTATCACCCGACCGTCTGCACTTGGATCGTCTGAATCGAACTAGCCACGAGATTGAGTCAGCATACGTAAGATCGCGCTTGCGAGCGGGCGATCTCGTGTACGCGATTCGAGGGAGCATCGGTGAGGTGGCGATGGTTCCAGTGGATCTCGAGGGCGCGAACCTCACCCAGGATGCGGCGCGTGTCTCGTACACGCCCGCGACCTATGGCTACTGGCTGCTGTATGCGCTCAAGTCTGTTGGCGTCTTCTCACAGTTGGAGGCGGGTGCACTGGGTGCGACGATCCGCGGAATCAACATTCGTGACCTCAAGAGAGCGGTGATCGCTGTTCCTCCCCGCGCCGAGCAACATTCCATCGCCAGCTTTCTCGATCGCGAAACCGCCAAGCTCGACGCCCTCGCCGCCAAAGTCCGCGACGCCATCGATCGCCTCCGCGAGTTGCGCGCCGCCCTCATCTCCGCCGCGGTGACGGGGCGGATCGACGTGCGTGGGTACGCGGCGTGAGGGCGCCCCTGCGGGTTTGCGTTCTTGACCTGGTTCGCCAACAGCCGGGCGTCGCTGTTTTCGTTGGCGCTGACAGCGGCGTGGGATGTCCGTGGCCGGGCTGGTCCGGCGCGCCGCCGCGGGCGCACCGCGGTTCCAAGGACGGGAATGGCTCGCCGGACATTGCACGGGGCCAGCATCATTGGTTAAGGTTCGGCCCGAAATCTTAATAGTCCTCCGGCTTGTTAAGGGTTGCTGAACGGGGGCCAGCAGGCATGCAGCGCGGGGAGAGCGGTCACTACGAGGTCACCACCGCAGGCGGCGAGCAGGTCCGCGCCTTCGTGCCCGACCCGCTGCCGCCGGTGCCGCCGCTGGTGTTCGACGGGGGGCTGCAGCAGGCGCTCGAGTCGGCGGTGCTGGGGCTCGGCCGGCTCGACGGGGTCTCGGGCCTGCTGCCGGACAAGTCGCTCTTCCTCTACGCCTATGTGCGCAAGGAAGCGGTGCTCTCGTCGCAGATCGAGGGCACCCAGTCGTCGCTCTCCGACCTGCTGCTCTTCGAGCTCGACGAGGCGCCGGGGGTGCCGCTCGACGATGTGGTCGAGGTCTCCAACTACGTCGCCGCCCTCGATCACGGGCTCGCCCGCCTGCGCGGCGGGTGTCCGCTCTCCAACCGCCTGATCCGCGAGATCCACGGCGTCCTGCTCTCGCGCGGGCGCGGCAGCGGCAAGGACCCGGGCGAGCTGCGCCGCTCGCAGAACTGGATCGGCGGCTCGCGCCCCGGCAATGCCGCCTTCGTGCCGCCGCCGCCGAATCTGGTACCCGAGTGCATGGCGGCGCTCGAGCGCTTTCTGCACGCCGAGGACGACCGCCTGCCGGTGCTGCTGCGCGCCGGGCTGGCGCACGTCCAGTTCGAGACCGTCCACCCGTTCCTCGACGGCAACGGGCGCGTCGGCCGCCTGCTCATCACCTTCCTGCTCTGTCACGCCGGCGTGCTGCACGAGCCGCTGCTCTATCTGAGCCTGTACTTCAAGCAGCACCGCCCCGAGTACTACGCGCTGCTCGATCAGGTGCGCCGCACCGGCGACTGGGAGGGCTGGCTGGCCTTCTTCCTGGAGGGCGTGCGGCAGACGGCCGACGCGGCGGTCGCGGCGGCGCACCGCCTCGCCGAGCTGTTCCGCGACGACCGCGCGCGGGTCGAGCCGAGCGGCCGGCGCGCCGGCTCCGCCCTGCGGGTACACGAGGCGCTGAAGGCGCGTCCGATCGTCTCCATGCCGGAGGTCTGCCGCAGCACCGGGCTCTCCTTCCCGGCCGCCTCGACGGCCATGGGGCTGCTGGCCGAGCTGGGCATCGCCCGCGAGCTGACCGGCAAGCGCCGCAACCGCCTGTTCGCCTACGACCGCTATCTCGCCATCCTCAGCGAAGGGACAGAGCCGCCGCCATGAGCCCCGACATCTCCGAGCGCGCCTTCGAGGCGGCGATCGAGTGCGGGCTGCTGCGCGGCGGCCCCGACGCCTGCCCGGACGAGGCGCCGATGGTGCGCGAGCCGCCGGCCGAATGGGGGCCGCCGGGCGGTTACCGGCGGCGCCGCCCGCAGGACTACGACCGCGCTCTCTGCCTGTTGCCGCGCGACGCGCTGGATTTCGTCCTCGCCACCCAGCCGCAGGAGTGGCAGAAGCTCGCCCAGCACCACGGCGCGGCGGTGCAGGAGCAGTTCTGCAAGCGGCTCGCCGCGGAGATCGCCCAGCGCGGCGCCCTCGACGTGCTGCGCACCGGCATCCGCGACTCGGGCTGCAAGTTCCGCCTGGCGTACTTCCGGCCGGCCAGCGGCCTCAACCAGGAGACCCGGCGGCTGCACGCCGGCAATCTCTTCGCCGCCGTGCGCCAGCTGCGCTACAGCGAGCAGAACGAGAACAGCCTCGATCTGGTGCTGTTCCTCAACGGCATCCCGCTGTTCACCGCCGAGCTCAAGAACCCGCTCAGCGGCCAGACGGTCGAGGACGCGATGCGCCAGTACCGGCGCGACCGCGACCCGCGCGAGCCGCTGCTCGCCTACCGCCGCTGCCTGGCGCACTTCGCCGTCGATGCGGAACTGGTCTACGTCACCACCCGGCTCGCCGGCGCGAAGACCTTCTTCCTGCCCTTCAACCAGGGCAAGTTCGGCGGCGCCGGCAACCCGCCCGTGCCGCCGACGCGGCCGGGGTACGCCACCGCTTATCTGTGGGAGGAGACCTGGGGGCGCGACAGCGTCCTCGACCTGGTGCGCCAGTTCATCCACGAGGTCGAGGAGGAGGACGAGCGCGGGCGCAGGAACGGGCGCAGCTTCCTGATCTTCCCGCGCTACCAGCAGCTCGACTGCGTGCGCCGGCTGGTCGCCGACGCGCGCCTCGCCGGCGCCGGCCGGCGCTACCTGATCCAGCACTCGGCCGGCAGCGGCAAGAGCTTCACCATCGCCTGGCTGGCGCATCGGCTGGCGACCCTGCACGACGCCGGCGACCGGCGGGTGTTCGATTCGATCGTCGTCATCACCGACCGCCGGGTGCTCGACCGCCAGCTGCAGACCACCATGCGCCAGTTCGAGCAGACCCTCGGCGTGGTAGAGAACATCGACACCACCTCGCGCCAGCTCAAGGAGGCGCTCGAGGCCGGCAAGACGATCATCGTCACGACGCTGCAGAAGTTTCCGGTCATCGCCAAGCAGATCGGCGAGCTGCCCGGCAAGCGCTTCGCGCTGATCGTCGACGAGGCGCACTCCTCGCAGTCGGGCGAGAGCACCAAGAGCCTCAAGGCCGTGCTCGCCGTGTCCGACCTCGACGCGGCCGAGCGCGCCGACGCCGCGGCGGAGCCGGGCGAGGACGAGGTCGACAACCTCGCCCTCGCCGAGGCCGCACGGCGTGGCCCGGTGCCGAACCTCTCCACCTTCGCCTTCACCGCCACACCGAAGACCAAGACGCTCGAGCTCTTCGGCACCAAGGGAGCAGATGGGCGGTTCCAACCCTTCCACCTCTACAGCATGCGGCAGGCGATCGAGGAGGGATTCATCCTCGACGTGCTCGCCTCGTACACGACCTACACCGCCTACTGGCGCCTGCTGAAGAAGATCGAGGACGACCCGCGCTACGACAAGCAGAAGGCGCAGTACCTGCTGCGCTCGTTCGTCGAGCTGCACCCGCACGCCATCGGCGAGAAGGTGCGGGTGATGGTCGAGCACTTCGCCGCCCAGGTGCAGGGCCAGATCGGCGGCCGCGCCAAGGCGATGATCGTCACCCGCTCGCGGCTGCACGCGGTGCGCTACAGGCTGGCGGTCGATCGCTACCTGGCCGAGCACGGCCACGCCTTCAGGGCGCTCGTCGCCTTCTCGGGCAAGGTCGAGGACGGCGGCCAGTCCTACACCGAGTCGGGCATGAACGGCTTCCCGGAAGCGCAGACGGCGGCCGCATTCGAGCAGCCCGAGCAGCGCTTCCTGATCGTCGCCAACAAATTCCAGACCGGCTTCGATCAGCCGCTGCTGCACACCATGTACGTCGACAAGAAGCTCGGCGGCGTCAACGCCGTGCAGACGCTGTCGCGCCTCAACCGCACCCATCCCGACAAGAAGGGCACCATGGTGCTCGACTTCGCCAACCAGGCGGACGAGATCCGCGCCGCTTTCAAGGACTACTACGAGGCGACGCTGCTCTCGGAGGCGACCGACCCCAACCTGCTCTACGAGATCCAGACCCGGCTCGCGTCCTTCCCGGTCTACGCCGAGGCGGACGTCGAGGCCTTCGCCCGGCTCTTCTTCGACGCCAGGACGACGCAGGACCGCCTCTACGCGGCGCTGGCGCCGGTGGTCGCGCGCGCCGCCGCGTTGGCGCCCGACGAGCAGCACGACTTCCGCGGCCAGCTCACCGACTACGTGCGCCTGTACGCCTTCCTCGCCCAGGTCCTGACCTTCGCCGACGCCGACCTGGAGAAGCTCTACGTCTTCGCCCGCCACCTGCGCCGCCTGCTGCCCACCGACGCGGAGGAGCTGCCGCGCGAGGTGCAGCAGAATATCGACATGGAGTCGTACCGGATCCAGCAGACCGCCAGCGGCAGGATCGGCCTCGAGCGCCGGCCCGGGGTGCTCGATCCGGCCGGCACCAGGACCCCGCGCGGGGCGCCGCCGGACGAGTTGGAGACGCTGTCGCGCATCATCGCCGAGCTCAACGAGCGCTTCGGGCTCCATCTCGGGACGGAGCACCGGGTGACGCTCGGCCAGATGATGGACAGGCTCGATGGCGACGCGGCGCTCGACGCTGCGG
>JBOHWA010001175.1:0-11549 GCA_050735855.1 Binatia bacterium | reverse complement strand
CTGCACCACCGCACGCCGGGCCTGGTCGGCGTGGCGTTGACCGACCCGCGTGCGTCGGTCGAACTGATCTGCGACGGCGAGCACCTGCACCGCCGCGCCGTGGACATTGCATTGCGCTGCAAGGCGGAAGGGCAGGTGGTGTTGGTCAGCGACGGCGTCGCGGTCGCCGTCACCGACCCGGAGATGAACATCTTCGGCCACCCCTGCCTGGTTCGCACCGCCGTACGGTTCAAAGCGAGCGGTAGGCTGGCAGGGAGCTGCGTCGCGCTCGACCAGGCGCTGCGCACCGTCCGCGCCTGGTTCCCGGAGCGGCCACTCGAGGACCTGCTGCCGCTTGCCGCCGCGGCGCCGGCGGCGGTCATCGGCCTTGACCAACGCTACGGGGCGATCCGCACCGGCGGCGCTGCCGATCTCGTCTTGCTGACCGCCGGTCTCGAGGTGGTGGCGACGGTCTGCCGCGGGCGCGTTGCGTACCGGCGCGCGGGCGCCAGCGCATCGCACACGTCACCTGCCTGATCGGGCAGAAAAAGCATGCGGGACATGGAAAATCGCGCTTGACGAGGTGGGGGTCCACTCATAGCCTGCGGGCCGAGGAGGATCGCCGAATGCTGCGAAGAATTGCGTTGGTCACCCTGGCTGTCGTCAGCCTGGGACTGGTGGGCACGGCGGGAGCGCAGACGCAGACGCGGCCGGCGGTCGATCGCCCTGAGATTCAGGATGTCGGCGACGCGATGCTGATCAACCGCCAGGTGCTCAGGCTGGAGATGAAGCGCAACAGCGACCTGCGCGACTGGGTCCGCCTCTACGGCTTGCCGGACTACGCCGAAGTCCAGCAGATCACCATCGACCCCCCCTGGGCCCCGTACGAGGTGCGGCTCTATTACATTGACGGCAATGCCTATATCGCCTTCTCGCGCGTCAACGTGGCGCCCAACCTGTACGACTACGGCGTGCGCAAATACATCGGGCCCATCAACGCCGGCGAGTTGGATCGCCTGCTCACAGCGGAGCCGGTCGAGCCCGACGAGGTCATGGTCACCGTCGCCTCATCCGGGCCGCAGTCGGCGCCGCCGCTGCTGGTCGAGACCCTTGCCGTCGACGGTGTCCCGATCGCCAACTGACCGCTAGCGGGGGCGGCGCGGCGGACCGCTCGCGCGCCGCCGGTGCCTAGGCCGTCTGCCGGCGCAGTCCGGCGAAAGCCTCATCCGTCACTTGAAGTACCTGGTCGATGTCGCGGTCCGTATGGGCCGCCGACAGGAACCAGTTGTGGTACGGCGCCAGGTAGACGCCGCCCTGCGCACAGGCGGCCGCCCAGGCGCGGCTGCGGGCGAACTTCACGTCATCCCTGAAGCTCATGAACGGGATGGCGGGGGGACCCGAGTACACGATTGGCACCCCGTGGCTGGCCGCCTGCGCTTCGAGACCGCGCTGCAGGCGCTGCCCGGCGTGTTCCATCTGGGCGATGGCACCGCTGCGCTCGATCTCGCGCAGGCAGGCGAGGGCGGCGGCCATCGGCACCGCGCTGGTGAAGTACGAGCCGGTGAAATAGACGCGCTCGGCCGCCGCCTTGAGCGGGTCGCGGCCGACGCAGGCCGACAGCGGGTAGCCGTTGGCGATCGCCTTGGCGTAGCAGGAGAGATCGGGCTGGACGCCGAAGCGTTCGCCCGAGCCGCCGAGGTGGAGACGGAAGCCGGCGCGCACGTCGTCGAGGATCATGACGATGCCGTGCGCGTCGCAGAGGCGGCGCACCCCCGGGAGGAACCCCTCGACCGGCAGCTCCTGGTCGTGGAAGGCGTCGTGGCGAAAGGGGCTGACGATGATCGCCGCGGTGGAGCTCGCGTACGCATCGACCAGCCGCTCGAGGGCGGGGAGGTCGTTGTAGGGAAAGGTCAGGACGTTGGCGGTATCCTCCGGCGTCACGCCAGCCGGCGCCGGGGTACACCAGGCGTGCGCGCCGTGGTAGGCGCCGTCGGCTTTGATCACCTTGCGGCGGCCGCTGTGCTCGCGGGCGACGGCCACCGCCCAGGTACAGACATCGGAGCCGTTCTTGGCGAAGGCCGCCCAGTCGGCAAACGGCGTGATGTGCACCAGGTGCTCGGCCAACTCGACCCAGAGGCGGGTCGGGGCGTTGAAACAATCGCCCAGCGCGGCCTGTTCGCGCGCCGCCGCCTCGACCACCGGATGGCGATGTCCGAGGACGATCGGTCCGTAGGAGCACATCAGATCGATAAACTCGTTGCCGTCGACGTCCCAGACGCGGCAGCCCTCGGCGCGCGCGAAGAAGTAGGGGTAGGCGCCGCCGACCACCATGCGCGGCGATTGATGCCCGTAGACGCCGCCGGGAACGACCTGGCGGGCTCGGGCGAGCAGGGCCTCACTCTCGCGATAGCGGTCTGTCATGCACGGCCTCCGGTGCCGCACCGTACCAAGCCGTCAGGGCGTGCGGCAACGGCGCGTTGACAAGCAGGGCGCGGCGTTGGTACGCCTCGGCGGCGAAGCGAGGAGAGACACCGTGCACCAGAGCGCGCTCGAACATTTCCTGCACATCATGTCGCTGCCCGACAACATCCCGATCGTCGGGTTGATGGTGCTGCTGTTCTTCTTCACCTACCTCGGCTTGCGCGAGGCGCGGAAGAACGATCGGCTGATCGAGCAGAAACGGCAGGACGAGATCCTCGAGCAGATGGGCGACTGAGCCGCCCGTCGTCGAGCCCCGTCCGCCTCAGGACGGTTGCTGGCTCGCCGCCGCGGCCAGCTTCTCGCGTGTTGCCGCGGTGATGATGCCATCATCCTTCACGCCGGCGGTGCGCTGGAAGGACTGGATGGCGTTGACCGTCACCGAGTCGATCTTGCCGTTGATCTCGCCCTGGTACTCGTGGATCGCCGTGAGGTTGCGCTGCACTTCCGATACGACCTCGGCCGATGCCGGTTGCGCCAGCGCGATCGCTTCGACGTCGACCGTCGACTTCTCCATCTCCTTCATCGCCTCGCGCCCGCGTTCCTCGTCGGTCTGCTGACTGCAGCCGGCGAGGACACCGGCGAGCACGAGCACGGCGACGCGGCGGGCGAAACTGGTCGGCGACGAATGCATGCGCGCTGCTCCCCTGTCAGATGACCTTGTTGAGCGGGTACTCGATGATCCCGACCGCGCCATGCTTGAGCAGCTGCGGGATCAGCTCGCGCACCACCGCCTCCGCGATGACCGTTTCCACCGCGAACCACTCGGTCTTGTAGAGCGGCGACACGGTCGGTGCGGTGATGCTCGGGATCATGTCGATGACCTCGTCGAGGCGTTCCTTCGGCACGTTCATCTTCAGGCCGACCTTGGCCTCGGCCTGCAGGGCGCCGTTGAGCAGCAGGGAGATCTGCTCGATCTTCTCGTGCTTCCAGGGATCGGCCCAGGCCGCCTTGTTGGCGATCAGCTGTGGGTTCGACTCGCACAGCTCGTGGATGATCTTGAGGCCGTTGGCGCGCAGGGTGCTGCCGGTCTCGGTCACCTCGACGATGGCGTCGACCAGGCCCTGCACCACCTTTGCTTCGGTCGCGCCCCAGGAGAACTCGACGTCGACGTCGATCTGGCGCTCGGCAAAGTAGCGCCGCGTGAAGCCGACCATCTCGGTGGCGATGCGCTTGCCGGCGAGCTGGGCGATCTCGTTGATCGCCGAGCCCTGCGGCACCACCACGACCCAGCGGGTGGGGCGCATGCTGGCTTTCGAGTAGATGAAGTCCGAGACCACCTCGACGTCGGAATCGTTCTCCAGGGTCCAGTCCTTGCCGGTGATGCCGGCATCGAGTGATCCATCCTCGACGTAACGCGACATCTCCTGCGGCCGGGCGAGCACGCAGCGCAGGGTGTCGTCGTCGACCGAGGGGAAGTAGCTGCGATCGCTGCCCGAGATCTTCCATCCGGACTTGCGGAAGAGCTCCAGCGTAGCGGCTTCCAGGCTCCCCTTGGGGAGACCGAGCGTCAGTTGCGGCATGCGGAGTTGAGCCTTACGCCCGGCGGGCGGGCAGGGCCGGAGCGGGGTAGGGCGCGACGCGCGATGCGCCACGCGACTCGACGATGTGACAGTCCATGAAGCAGGACCGGCTGTAACACAGGCCGCCCGGCAGGCGCAACGCAGGTCCGCCCGTTGCGCCGCGGCCGGAGTCGGCACGGCGGTTGCCGCCCCGGGCCACCGCCGATATGGAAGCGGTGCGGGAGGATGGGCATGCAAGTCGCGGAGTTGGCGAAGCTTCTCGGATGTGAGCTGCACGGGGACGGAACCCTCGAAGTCGGTCGTGCGGCGCCCATCGAGGGTGCCATCGCGGGCGATGTGACGTTCGTGGCCAACCCGCGCTACCTGCGCTTTCTCGCCGACACCAAGGCGACCGCGGTGATCATCGGGCTCGATGCCCCGCCGGTCGGTATCGCCGCCCTGCGCACGGCGGACCCCTATGCGGCCTTCGCCCGCGCCGTCGAGGTGTTCTACGTCCCGCTGGTGGTGAGCCCAGGGATCCATCCGACGGCACATGTGGCCGCCTCGGCGCAGATCGGGCCCGGCGCCGCGATCGGGCCCTACGCCGTCATCGGCGAGGACGTGCGGATCGGCAGCGACGCGCGCATCGGCCCGCACGTCGTGGTCTATCCTGAGGTCGTCATCGGCGATCGTTTCCGTGCCCATGCACAGGTGACCGTGCGCGAGCGGGTGCGCATCGGGAACGACGTCGTGCTGCATTCGGGCGCGGTGATCGGCTCGGACGGCTTCGGCTACGTGCCGAGCGGCGACGGGGTGAAGCGGTTGCTGCAGGCGGGCGATGTGGTGCTCGAGGACGAGGTCGAGGTCGGCGCCAACAGCACCGTCGACCGCGCCATGGTCGGATCGACGGTCCTGCGCCGCGGCGTCAAGCTCGACAACCTGGTGATGATCGCGCACGGCTGCGACATCGGGGAATTCAGCATGCTGGCGGCCCAGGTCGGGATCTCCGGCAGCACGCGCGTGGGCCGCTGGGTGCGCATGGGCGGGCAGGCGGGGGTCGCCGGCCACCTGATCATCGGCGACGGCGCGCAGCTCGCCGCCCGCAGCGGCGTGCCCAACTCGGTGGCGGCCGGCGTCACCGTCGGCGGCTATCCGTCGATCGAGATCGCGCTCTGGCGCCGCGTCTCGGCGGCGCTGCTGCGCCTGCCCGAGTTGATCCGGCGCGTACGGCGCCTGGAGAAACGGGCCGAGGCGGACGATGCCGCTCCCACGTAATCTTGATTTCGACCAGCCCCTCGGTTAGCGTCCCGCCATCAGCGGCCTCCCCGGTATGCGACCGTGCGTATCCGTCTCCACGACATCGAGGAAACCAGCAAGGAGCTGGTCTACGACGAGTCGACCAGCGAGCTGAACCCGCTGCTCGCGCACGGCCCGGTGCACGACTACGCGTTTGCCGGACCCGCCACGATTGCGCTGACCCACTACCGATCGGGGCAGGACGTCTTCCTCGACGGCCAGACGCGCAGCCGGGTGGTCGGCCAGTGCGCCCGCTGCGCCGAAGCCTTCGAGTTCGCGCACGACCCGTCCTTCTCCTTCATCCTGGTGCCGCGCGCCGGGCGCTGGGCCGATGAGGATCTCGAGGGTGGCGGGGGCGATATGGTCTGGTACGAGGGCGACGAGATCGACGTTTCGCCCCTGGTGCGCGAGCGCCTCATGCTCAGCCTGCCCACCCTGCCGTTGTGCCGCGAGGACTGCCAGGGCCTCTGTCCGCAGTGCGGCCGCAACCTGAATCAGGGCGCCTGTGGCTGTCCCGCCGTCGGCGATCCGCGCCTGGCCATCCTACACGGCTTGAAACGCGGCGCCTGAGCGCGTAAGCGAGCGGGTTGTACGTACGCGGCGGCCGCGGACTCGATCCAACCCGCCTGAGGAGTCAGAACATGCCTGTCCCCAAACGACGCACCTCGGTAACCAAGAAGAACAAGCGGCGCGCCCACGACGCGCTCGCGGCGCCGACCACGGTCGCCTGTCCGGAGTGTGGCGAGACGACGGTGCGGCACCGCGCCTGCCCGCACTGTGGCCAGTATCGCGGCCGCCAGGTCATCGAAGTCGACAATTGAGGTTGCCCGGCGTGCGCCTGCCCGCGAGCGACCGGTCGCCGAGTGCCCGGTCGTTATGACCGCCGTCCTGGCGGAGCAGGCCGCGCTGGTCACCGGGGCATCGCGTGGCATCGGCCGCGCCGTGGCGCGGCGGTTGGCGGCGGCGGGGGCGCGGGTGCACGTCAACTTCGTACGCGACGCGGCCGCCGCGGCGGAGACCGTCCGGCTGATCCAGGCCGCCGGCGGGCAGGCCGAGACCGCGCAGTTCGACGTCGCGGATGCGGAGGCCGCCGCCACCGCGATCGGCGCCATCGTCAAGCGCGACGGCGCCCTGCAGATCCTGGTCAACAACGCCGGCATGGCGATCGACAATCTGCTGTTGCGGCTGAAGCCGGAGGAGTGGGACGAGGTCATGGCGGTGAACCTGCGCGGCACCTTCAACTGCACCCGGGCGGCGGCGCGCGGCATGCTGAAGGCGCACTACGGGCGGATCATCAATGTGAGCTCCGTGGTCGGAGTCATGGGCAATGCCGGGCAGTCGGCCTACGCCGCCGCGAAGGCCGGCATCATCGGCTTCACCAAGTCGATGGCGCGCGAGTTGGCGTCGCGCCAGGTCACCGTCAACGCCGTCGCCCCGGGCCTCATCGAAACGGAGATGACGGGCGACTTGCCCGAGGACCGGCGGAAAGAGTATCTGAGCGTCATCCCGGCCGGCCGGCTGGGGACGGTGGATGAGGTGGCGGACCTGGTCGCATTTCTGGCCCGTCGTGAGGCCGGTTACATCACCGGTCAGATCATCGGAATCAACGGCGGGTTGTACATCTAGATAGGAGGTGGGGATGGCGTCACCGGTTGAAGCCAAAGTCCGCGAGATCATCTGCGAGCAGTTGGGTGTCAGCGAGAGCGATGTGACCCCGGAGGCCTCGTTCATCGAGGATCTGGGCGCGGACTCGCTCGACATCGTCGAGCTCGTGATGGCGCTCGAGGAAGAGTACGACATGGAGATCTCGGACGAGGAGGCGGAGAAGATCCGCACCGTCCAGGATGTCGTGACCTACATCGAGAGCCACAAGCAGTCCTAGGCAATGACGACCGCGCTACAGGGCACCGACCCGGCGATCTGGGCGGCGATCCGGGCCGAGGCGGAGCGCCAGCAGACCAACCTCGAGCTGATCGCCTCGGAGAACGTCGTCAGCCGCGCGGTGCTCGAGGCGCAGGGCTCGATCCTGACCAACAAGTACGCCGAGGGCTACCCGGGACGGCGCTACTACGGCGGCTGCGAGCACGTCGACGTCGTCGAGCAGCTGGCCATCGACCGCGCCAAGGCGCTCTTCGGCGCCGAGCACGCCAATGTGCAGCCGCACTCCGGCTCGCAGGCGAACATGGCCGTCTACTTCTCCCAGCTGACACCGGGCGACACCATCCTGGCGATGGACCTGACCCACGGCGGGCACCTGACGCACGGCAGCCCGGTGAACTTCTCGGGCAAGTTCTTCAAGGTCGTCTCGTACGGCGTGCGGCGCGAGGACGAGCGCCTCGACATCGATGCCATGCGCGAGCTGGCGCGCCAGCACCGCCCGAAGATGATCGTGGTCGGCTACAGCGCCTACCCGCGCACGATCGACTTTCAACCGTTCCGCGATGCCGCCGACGAGGTCGGCGCGCAGATCATGGTCGACATCGCGCACTTCGCCGGCCTGGTCGCCGCCGGCATCCACCCGTCGCCGGTGCCGCTGGCCGAGTTCGTCACCACCACCACGCACAAGACGCTGCGCGGCCCGCGCGGCGGCATGATCCTGTGCAAGGAACCGCAGGCCAAGAGCCTCAACTCGTCGGTCTTCCCCGGCAACCAGGGCGGCCCGCTGATGCACGTCATCGCCGCCAAGGCGGTCGCGCTGCAGGAGGCGGCGACGCCGGCATTCAGAGCCTACCAGCAGCAGATCGTCGACAACGCCAAGGCGCTGGCCGCCGGCCTGACGGCAAAGGGCTTCCGCCTGGTGTCGGGTGGGACCGAGAATCACCTGATGCTGGTCGATCTGCGCAACACCGAGATCACCGGCAAGCTGGCCCAGGAGACGCTCGAGGCGGCCAACATCACCGTCAACCGCAACACCGTGCCGTTCGAGACGCGCTCACCCTTCGTCACCAGCGGGGTGCGCATCGGCACGCCGGCGGTGACCACGCGCGGCATGCGCGAGCCGGAGATGCAGGCGATCGCCGATTGCATCGCGCGCGCGCTCGAGCACGTCGGCGATGCGAAAGGGCTGGCGTCGATCAGGGACGACGTGATCGCCCTCTGCCGTCGCTTCCCGATCGAAACGATGAACGCCTGAGCCGAACTACGCCGTGCCCGGCACGGGGGCGGGCTGGCGTTTGGCCAGCGAGGCGA
Organism: Binatia bacterium; assembly: GCA_050735855.1. Taxonomy (GTDB): domain Bacteria; phylum Desulfobacterota; class Binatia; order HRBIN30; family CADEER01; genus JBOHWA01. The sequence continues at coordinate 3,105 of JBOHWA010001175.1, read as the reverse complement.
GGAACGCCGCATCCGGCACGAAGCGCTCGCCGCGCCAGACGAGCGTATCGCGCGCCGCGGCCGCCGCGGCCGGGAAGTCGATGTTGTAGTGCAGGCCGCGGCTCTCCTTGCGCTTGATCGCCGAGATGATGATCAGCTCGGCGACCAGCGCCAGGTTGCGCAGCTCGATGAGATCGCCGGTGACGGTGAAGTCCCAGTAGTACTGCTGGATCTCCTCCTGCAGGGCGGTGATGCGGTGCAGCGCGCGCGCCAGGCGCCGGTTCGAGCGCACGATGCCGACATAGTTCCACATGAAGCGGCGGATCTCGTCCCAGTTCTGCGTCACCACGACCGACTCGTCGCTGTCGGTGGCATGGCCGGGGTTCCAACTCGGCAGGGCAGGGGGCGCGCTGGGGTCGCTGGCCAGCAGGGCCGCTGCGTGGCTGGCCGAGCGATGGCCGAGCACCAGCGCCTCGAGCAGCGAGTTCGACGCCAGCCGGTTGGCGCCGTGCAGGCCGGTCATCGCCACCTCGCCGGCGGCGTACAGGCGGCGGATGTTGGTCGCGCCGTCGACCGTCGTGTAGGCACCGCCGCAGCAGTAGTGGGCGGCGGGCACCACCGGGATCGGCTGGCGCGTCAGGTCGATGCCGAACGCCAGGCAGCGCTCGTGGATCATCGGAAAGCGCTCGACGAGAAAGTCCGTCGGCCGGTGCGAGATGTCGAGGAAGACGTTCTCGAAGCCGTGCACCTTCATCTCATTGTCGATCGCGCGCGCCACCACGTCGCGCGGGGCGAGCTCCGCGTCCGCGTGGTACGCCGACATGAAGGCACGGCCGTCGGGGCGGCGCAGGATCGCCCCTTCGCCGCGCAACGCCTCGCTGATCAGGAACGACTTGGCGGCCGGGTGATAGAGGCAGGTGGGATGGAACTGGATGAACTCCATGTTGGCGATCGGCACGCCGGCGCGGTACGCCATGGCGATCCCGTCGCCCGTCGCGATGTCGGGGTTGGAGGTGTAGAGATACACCTTGCCGGCGCCGCCGGTGGCGAGCAGGGTGGCGCGCGCGCTCAGCGTCGAGACGACGCCGGTATCACGCGCCAGCACGTAGGCGCCCCAACAGGACACGGTCGGGTCGGCCGGCATGAGCTGCGCATCGGTGAGCAGATCGATCGCCAGGTGGCGCTCCAGCACGCGGATGTTCGGCTCGGCGCGCACGGCGGCGACCAGGGCGCGCATGATCTCGCGCCCGGTCGCGTCGGAGGCGTGCAGGATGCGGCGGTGGCTGTGGCCACCCTCGCGGCCGAGGTCGTAGTCGGGATCCTCGGCGCTGTCGCGACGGGAGAAATTGGTGCCGAGCGCGATCAACTCGCGGATCCGCTCCGGCCCGTCGCGCACCACCAACTCGACGAGATCGCGATGGCAGAGGCCGGCGCCGGCCACCAGCGTGTCCTCGACGTGGGCGTCGAAGGAATCCTCCGGGCTCCAGACCGAGGCGATGCCGCCCTGTGCATAGTTGGTCGCGCTCTCCGGCAGGCGATCCTTGCTCAGGACCAGGACAGCGCCATGTCGGGCCGCACGCAATGCGAACGTGAGGCCGGCAAGGCCGCTGCCGATGACCAGGAAGTCCGCATCCATCGCAGTGCGCGCGACCTTATGCGGCACAGCCCGCGCTCCGCAAGCGAGACGAAAATAGCGATTGACCGAGGCATGGGACGCACCTAACATCGGCCGCGCATGAGGTGGTGGACGTTAGGGCTGATCACGCTTGGACTGGTGATCAGCGGGCTCCCGGGGCAAGCTTCGGCGGAGATCTACATGTATCGCGACCGTCAGGGCGCGCTGCATTTCAGCAACGCCCCGGCGGACCCCGGCTATCGGCGCTACGACGCACCGACCGCCGGCGGTTTCCGCGGCGCCCGGCCGCGCTACACCACGGCGCGCGATCGCGCCCGCCGCAAGGCCTTCGATCCCCTGATCACCGATGCGGCCAACCGTCACAGCGTCGATGCGGCGCTGATCAAAGCGGTGATCCGCGCCGAGTCGGACTTCGTGCCCTACGCGCGCTCGCCCGCCGGTGCCCTCGGGCTCATGCAGCTCATGCCGGGCACGGCGCGCATGCACAACGTCTGGCGCATCTTCGAGCCGAAGGAGAACATCGAGGGCGGCACGCGCCACCTGCGTTTGCTGCTCGACCAATACAATGGCAATGTGCGCTTGGCGCTGGCCGCGTATAACGCAGGCGACGGCGCCGTCGCGCGCCATGGTGGGATTCCGCCCTATCCCGAAACGATCCAGTACCTGGAAAAGGTGCTGCGCTTCCGCGAGCAGTACACGCGCGAGCGGTAGCCCGGCTGCCCCCCGCCGGGCCAGACGGCGCGCCTGATGCGCCGCCCGTACACGGCCGCCGATCTCTTCGCGCTGCCGAACCTGCCCAACCTCATCACCGGCTTCCGCATCCTGCTGGTGCCGGTGCTGGTGGCGCTGCTGCAGCGCCCCAGTCGCAACGCCAGCATCCTGGCCGCGTTCACCTTCTTCCTGGCGTGCTGGAGCGACTTCTTCGACGGCTATCTCGCCCGTCGCCACGGCATCACCACGACGGTGGGGAAGCTGCTCGATCCGCTCGCCGACAAGCTGATCGTCATGGCCGCACTGGTCATGCTCGCGGCGATGCCGCGCGAGCCGCGCGTCCCGGCCTGGATGGTGGTGCTGATCGTCGGGCGCGAGCTCGCCGTGACCGGTCTGCGCGCCATGGCCGTCGGCGAGGGCCTGGTCCTCGCGGCGGACGAGCTCGGCAAGTACAAGACCATCCTGCAGATGCTGGCCTTGCACGGACTGCTGCTGCACTACCCGTTCTTCGGCATCGATTTCTTCAGCGGCGGCATGTATTTCCTGTGGCCCTCGTTGATCCTCAGCGTGTGGTCCGGGTTCGACTACCACGTGCGCGTCATTCGACACGCAATCGGCCACGGTGCTCCGCACAGCACCTGACGCCCGCGTGGACGCCAACTGCCCCCCGAGTCACCGATTATTATCGCTTCTCGGTGCCGTTATTTGTCACCAGAGTCCGTCGACTTCGCTGCCAGACAAATTTACATGCGCGGATCACAGGGTACAGTCCTTGCACT
>JBOHWA010001174.1:0-8105 GCA_050735855.1 Binatia bacterium | reverse complement strand
AGGAGTCTGCACCCGGCCGGCTCTTTCCCAATCCGCATCCGCGATGTGGTTCCGGGAACGCTCGCTCCACAGCTGCGCTCCTCTGGCCTTCGCGCCTTCGCGTTGATCTTTTTCTGTCACATCAAGGTTAGGTCGACTGCGGACTGTCCGCGCCGCCGTGAGGCGCTCTACTCGTAGAGATCGAAGTAGCGCGTCTCGCCGGTCTTGTTCCAACGCGTGCGTACGTGCTCGAGCAGCTTGCTGTACGAGCTGTCGAGCGGCTCGAAGCGCTTGCGCAAGAGATCCGCGCGCACCTTTTGCACCAGCGCTATGAGCTGGCCACGCTTCTCGTCGAGCGAGCGCGTGAGCTGTGCTTGCAGCTCTGGCGATGGCGTCTCCATTGGAAATGCCCAGTCGACGGCGATGGGATTGGGCTGCGCGGCGCTCGCCCACCAGCCGGCGACATCGGGCACGATGGCGTAGCGCTTGCCAGACGCCTCGATGTCGTCGACGGCGTGCTTGAGATCGCTCAGGAAGGCGTGGGTGCGCTGGTTGGTCTCGAGAAGCTCACCGCCAGGCAGAACCCCGCCGAGGGGAGCTGTGATCTTGGCGAGAGCGGGCTCGCGATAGATGGCCCGCGTGCGCGCCGCATACCCATTGAACACGGCGAAGGCCGCAAGTGCGGCGATGCTGGCGTAGCGCAGGAGCGCCGGCACCCCGCTCGCCACGAGGAGGTCCTCGACGCGCGCGCGCCAGAGGAACCAGAGGAAGACGGCCAGCGCGCCGCTCGCCAGCGCCGGCGACGTCCAGCCGATCGACAGGCCGACGGACCAGCCCACCATCAGCACCAGCGCCCCGAGGCGCAGCAGCGGCGCGTCGCTTGGCTGGCGGCGCAGCCACATCGACAGCACCGCCCCGAGAACGAAGGCGAAGAGGAGAAAGCTGGCGCCAAACACGTAGTTCTGGCCCGGTCTGAGCGCCATCGTCATACGCAGCATCATGGCCAGTACGGCGGCCGCGCCGACGCTGCGCCACAGGGTCGACCGCCGCCGGGCCGGACCGGCGCGGGAGCCCGCCGACAGGAGCTCGAGCGCGAGAAAGCCGCCGAGGACTCCCCAGGGCACCAGCGGGTTGAGGATGTAGGGGTCGAGGCCTCGCTCTCTCACACTCCCGGCGGCGGTGACCTGATGCAGCATGTCGAAGAGCGCGCCCTCGATCGCCATGACGGCGACATAGGTCGCGCCCGCGACCCCGGCCGCCACGACGTAGCGCAGCTGGCGCCAGTCACCGAACAGCACGAGCGCGAACAGCGGAACGAGGCCGAAGTTCTGCCGACACAGCGCCGAGGCCCCGAGCCCGGCATAGCCGACCCACATCAGTCGCGGACGCCGACTCGCGACGGCACAGAGGCCGAGCGAGGCCAGGAACATCGCATCGATGCTCGGCCAGGCCATGAGGGGAAAGGTATGGAGGGTGAGTATGAGGGCGAGCACGGCCAGGCCGAGGCGCTCGGGGAGCGGCAGCGGCCGCTCGTGCAGCTGCTCCGCCGTACGCACCCAGGCCCAGGCGATCGCGCCGAGCTGCAGGCAGACGAACCAACGCGACAGCCAGTACGTGTAGGCGCCGCCCAGCAGGATCTCCGGGGCGTGCAGCCAGGCCGACAACGCGGGACGCACCGAGATGAAGTCGCGGTGCGGCAGCTGACCGTCGACGACCCGCCGCGCCGCGGCCAGCACGAAGCCGTCGTCGGTGGGGCTGAAGCCATAACGAGATAGCAAGAGGTGCAGGACGGTCGGCACGACCCCGATGACGAGCAACGCGAAGATCGTATTTCGCGGCAGGCTACGTTCGGCCGGAACACTATCGACCATGAGGGCGCACCATGCCGCTCGTAGAGCGGCGCGGATCGAAGGGCGCGGCAGCGCAGACCTGGAAGCCGTCGATCGCCTGGCAGGAGAAGTTCCTCAGCGCACTCCGGACATCCACCGGGAGAATCTCGGGATGGAGGACGTAAAGAGTTTCCGGCTCCGGGCGATCCTCCGACAGGGCTCGCGCGGTCTCCCTGCATGCCGCCCGAATCTCCTTTCGCGGGGCACGCGACACGGTGCCGACGTTGATGCTCATGAGTTGGCTGGCGGCGTAGAAAATGAGGGCTTGCACCTGCTCCGACCCGAACCGCGTGGTGGGGCCGCCGCACCCTTTCCCTTTCCCCTGCGGCCAAAGCACCAGATGCCGGAACTCGAGCCCCGCTCCGCGCCAGAAGGGATCGGCGCCGACCGACGGCAGGGGCCGGCTCACCGGAACGTGCAGGCGCCAATACGGTGTCAGGTCGTAGATCTGGAGACCGAGCAGCAGCAGAAGGACCCCGGTGGCTGCTCGCGAGGGAAAGGCTCGGCGATAGCGCCAGAGGAGAAAGAGCACGACGCAATAGTAGAGCGGCCAGGAGAAACGCCCGCTGGCGCGAAACGCGCCGGCAAGCGGTCCGAGCGACTGGAACAGGGGGGTGAGGAGCGCGAGAGAGAACAGCCAGAGAGCCGTCGTGGTCACGAGCAGGGGGAAATGCGGGCTGCTCAAGCGCCAGGGGCCCGACAGCGTCCGTCCGTTGCCGCCACCACCAAACACCAGTCGCTTCAGCGACGCGGCGAGCAGAATCGCGAGAACGAAAACGATTCCCAGCCCGACGAAATCGAACGCCTCGCTGGGTGGTTGCCCGGCGCTGATCTGCGGCGTGAGCGCAGTCCGCCCGGCCGAGTCGAGGAACCCGACCAGGCTGCCGCTGTAAATTCCGAAGCCGGTGTCCTCGACCGAACCCAGCACCAGGTAGCCGAACACCCACCAACCCAGGCCCGCGAGGACGAGCTGAAGAAGCACCCAGAGGAGGAACGAGCGCGCGACATCGACCGAGGCGCCGCGTTCCCGCCATGGCCGGGCGAACAGAGGCAGCGACATGACGAACGTCATCGCCCAGAGATACGGGTGGGTGATGGCGGCAAGGAGATTGAGGATCGTGGCCTTGCGGCAGCAGAGCGCGGTGGATTCCGGCGCTCTGGCGCTCGAGACATTCCAGAGGATCAGCGAGAGGACCATCCATTGGGAACAGAGCGCGATGTGGTTGATGCGGTCCAGGAGGACGGGCGCCACCATCAGCAGTGCGGCGCTCAGAATCGAATGCAGCCGATCCTGCGAGAGCAGCAGCATGATTCTGAAGCCGACGAGGCCCTGCAGGAAGAAGCACAGCAGGAGGTAGAAGCCGAAGTACTGAAAGGGATGCGGCAGCCAGGGGTCGAAAATCTTGAACAGGAGGGCGAGCCAGGGAATCGAATCGGTGAGCCCGGTCGATGTGCCGACCGGATGAAGCAGGTTGGAGAAGTAGCCGATCGGAAACCGCCAGGAGTCCCAACGGTAGAAGCTCCACCCCTGCAGGTAGTTGGGCCAGTCTGCCACCTGCATCCAGCCGACGTTGCTCGGATCGAGGACGGCGAGGCGAAGCCGGCCGTGAAACACGACGAGCGCCAGAAGAGCGAGGATCGCGACGTCGAGACGGTTGGTTTTCATCCGGGCGTGACGCGGGCCAAGCGGGCGGAATTCAGACCCCATCGCGGCGGAGTCTCTCGCGAACCAGGTCCGTGAAGGCATCCCATCCGTCCGTAACGACCTTCATGCGGCTGGGACGCCCGTCGACGAAGCGAACCGGAATCTCCACGACCCCGAGGCCCGCGCGCTGCACGGCAAGGACGAGTTGCACCTGGATGAAGGCGCCCGGGGAGTCTATCCGGTCGAGGCGGGAACGCACTGGGGCGGTGCGGAACAGCTGGCTTCCCTGCGTATCCCTCACCGCAATCCCGAAAAGGAATCTCAACAGACCCCGGAGGGCCGCGGAGACGCATCGCCGCGCGAGCGGCCGAGTGATCCGGCTGTCGGGGTGTCCCTTCGAGCCGATGACCATGCCCGTTTCCGCAGTCAGCGCCTCGAGGGATTGCCGCACCACATCGACACCGAAGGGGAGGTCGATCGAGTAGAACATGGCCACGTCGAAGCGGGCTTGTCGGATACCCTCGCGAATGGCGCGGCCGAGTCCACGGCTCTCCAGCTTCAGCAGGCGCACTGCCGATCGCGTCTCGATCTGGGACTGCGCCACGGCCACTGTGGCGTCCGTGCTGCCGTTGTCGACCAGCAGCACTTCGAAATCGGACAGGATTCCGGGCCGCAGGGACTCGAGGCAGGGGATGAGCGCGTCGAGTGCGGCGACCAGCTGATCCTGTTCGCTGTGGACCGGGAGGATGAGCGACAGGCCTGCGCGCAAAGCCATTCGTCCGGCTAGCGCAACGGATGGCCGGACCGTTCGACGTGGCCGACCAGCCTCGCGGGAGAGCCCTGGACGAGGCCGTAGGCCGGCACGTCACGGGTAACGGTCGAGCCGGCCGCGACCATCGCGTACTCGTGCACGGTGATGCCGCACACGACAGTGGCGTTGGCCCCGAACGAGGCTCCCGTCTTGACCAGGGTCGGCGTCTTCTTCCAATCGTTCGGAAACGCACGCGGGTAGGGATCATTGGTGAAGGTGACCGCGGGACCGACGAAGACGAGGTTCTCCAGGGTGACCCCCTCGTAGATGTTCACGCCATTCTGGATCTTGCAGTCGTCTCCGATGCGCACATTCGTGTCCACGTAGACGTTGCGGCCGAGGATGCAGTTCCGTCCGATCCGGGCTCCTTGGCGAACGTGGACCAGGTGCCAGATCTTGCTGCCCTCGCCGATCTCCACGCCGTCCTCGACTTCGGCCGAGGCGTGGATGAAGACATTCGGAAACCGGTCGGTCATCGATCGAGCCTGGCGCTGGTGGGCGGCGGCGAGAGACGATCACGCCAGGCTGGGTCGGAGGTTGGGCTCACCGGCCGCCGCATAGATTCCGGAGAACGATGCGGCTGGCAAAACGACCCGGGTGTCAACGCTCTCCCCTGCCCGCCCCCCTACCTGCGCTCAGGGATGGCGTCAACCTGCGAAAGGAAAGATCCAGCACGGATTTCGCGGATTGAAGGATTGCACGCAGACCTTCTTCAGCCGCGCGCCGCTCGTACATCGCCGTACCGGTGCGCGGTCGGGATGAGCCACCTACTCCGATGCGTTCGGATCGGGTTCGCACGCACGAACCGCTGCGCCGAGCACATGCTTTGAGCTTGACTATGCAAGAGGCGCCACTATAGGAGCCACCTTATTGCTGAAACGGGGGAACTTATGATGCTGCGTCGCGCGCTTGTCAGCCTTTTGCTGTCCGTTTTCATCGGCCTCGGTGCGGTCGCGCCGGGATTCGCAGTCGATGGCGTCATCGAGATCAGCCAGGCCTCGATCGAGGCCGCCGGCGGCTTTCCGATGATCCTCTCGCAGGACGGCAGCTACCGGCTGACCAGCAATCTGGTCGTCGGCACCGACGTCAGCGCGATCCGAGTCCGGCTGGTGGAAAATGAGAACACCGGACCGAAGCACGTGACGATCGACCTGAACGGCTTCATCATTACCGGCACGGGTTCCGGCAGCGCGGATGGCATCCACAGCAGAGCGACCATCCTCAGGGTCAAGAACGGCACCGTCGAGAGATTCGGCGGCAACGGCATCAACGCCGTGGGCGGCGTCAACCTGCAAGCAGAGGATCTGTTCCTCGGCGCAAACGACGAGGGCGGGATCTTCGCCAGTACCGCGACGATTCGAAACGTCACGTCGCGTAACAACGGAACATTCGGGGTGGCCATCTCGGCCGGTCTGGTCACAGACAGCATGCTGATCAACAACGGAACGGCCGGCTTGTTGGGCCTCGAGTTTGATGTTGGCTACAGGGGCTGCAGCTTCCTCGGCAACGGCGAGTTCCCCGTGGGGCCCGCAACGAATCTCGGCGGCAACCTCTGTCCGGGACCCACGACGGGGTCGGCGCCGGTCCTCTGCCCCTGATCCCGGCCGCACGCACGGTGACAGACGAATGAAATTCGATCGAGGCGACAGGAGCGCGACGTCGGGCGGCGCGCGCTGCCTGGCCGTGGCCCTGCTGGCGTGCGCCGTCGTGGCGATTGCGGCGAGCGCGCGGGCGCAGTTGCCGGAGCGCCTGCAGATGATCCTCTTCTCGACCGACATCGATATCGACACCGGCAAGACCATGAGCAGCCGCGACGACTGCCTGATCGGCTATTCGCAGTCGCAGGTGTTCGACGCGGACCTGTGCTTCCCGTCGTTCGCCGCCACCGACGTCGACGGCGCGCACACCCGCGGCAGCCTCGTCCTCCTCTCGTTCGATACCGCCACGCCGCTGAACAGCGGCGAGGTCGCGCACCCCGCCGACGTCGTGATCATCGGCGCTACCGATTTCATCTATTTCGATCATCGCCAGTACGGGGTGCCGGATTCGGCCAACGTCGATGCGGTCACCCAGATCGACGACCCGGGAAGCGGCGATGACGATCTGGTGCTCTCGTTCGACGCGACCACCGTGATCGATTTCATGGGCACGCAGCTCACGGTCTCCGACGAAGACCTGGTCGGATACTCCGGTAGCGGCGCGCCGCCGGAGGTGCTCTTCGATGGCTCCGCACACGGCGTGCCGGAAGCGCTCGACCTCGACGCCGCCGATGTGCTGGCCGACGGGCGGCTGCTGGTTTCGTTCGACGCCGCCGGCACCGTGCCCGGCGCGGCCGGGCCGATCGCGTTCGAGGACGAGGACGTGCTGCTGTTCACCTCGGGCCCCGACTCCTGGGAAATGCTCTGGGACGCCTCGACCTTCGACGCCGAGCTGGCGCGCGCCGATCTCGACGCCATCGCCAGCGCCGAACTCTCCGGGCCGATCCCCACGGCGACCTCAACCTCCGGTCAGACGCCGATGAGTACGCCGTCAGCAACCGCGACGGCAACTGCAACCGTGCCCGGCACCGCACAGTCGACCCCGACCGTCACCGCGACGATGCCGACCGCAACCGCAACCGTTGCCACGACGATGCTGACCGCAACTGCAACGGCGACCGTCGCAGCGACGATGCCGACGGTTACCGCAACCGTCGCCACGCCGGGGCCGACCGCAACCGCGACAGGTGTTGTGACGGTGCCGACGTCAACCGCGACCGCAGACATAGCGGCGACTCCTACCCGCACCGCCGGCATCATCTGCGTCGGCGACTGCAATGGGAATCGTGCGGTGGCAATCAACGAGTTGATTTTCGCCGTCGGCGTCGCGCTCGGCAACAACACGATCGACCAGTGCCTGAGCGTCGACGCTAACCGCAACGGCATTGTGGCGATCAACGAGCTGGTGCAAGCGGTCAGCAACGCGCTGTCGGGCTGCGCTCCGCTCTGAGGTGGCGCGATCGGGGCCGCCGTGCCCAGGTTGTGTCCGGCTGAGAAGCACCCCGCCCCACCACCCCCGGCGCCGAGGGACCGGCGCCCTCCAGGGAGCTTCGCCGGCTCGTCGAGTTGGTAGCGACCATGCGGCAGGCCCGCCGCGACCTTCTGGGCTATCGGCCTGGCGGTTTGGGCCTCCGTTGCCGCGCACGAACGGGAGTGGCACTACCGGCGGTGATGCGGGAATACTCTGCCATGCTGAACGGTTCAGCCGCCGGCCGATGGGGAAGGCTCTGAGCACACCTGCTTTCGTGATCCCGCAGCTGGCCGGATACGCGCTCAACTGGTTGGCCGACGCGGAGATCAGCGCCACGCCCGGGCGGGACGGCGCGGGCGGCCTGAGCTTTTTCTTCACCGACGGCGTCGAGTACGAGCGTTTCTGCGGCGCCGCGCAGCTGCCCGCCGATGCCGTCGCCCGAGCCGCCAGTATCCGCGCACGCTTCGAGCTCCTTCCGCGCCAGTGGGTGAAGCTGCACTACCAGGGCGAGCAGCGGCGCGGATTGTCGCAGTACTTCGTCCTCGATCCGCGCTCGACCTATCCGATCACCACGCTGCGCCTCGGCCTGCAACAGTGCGGCCTGGCCAGCACGCGCGGCCTCGAGCCGGTGTTCGAGCCAGCGCTGCAACGACCGGATACCCTCTGGGCCATCATCGCGAAGCAGTCCGACGCGCAGGTGCGCCCGCGCCTCTCCTGTCGGGTGCCGCGTACGCTGCTCGCTGAGCTGTTCGCGCGCGCGGCACGTCAGGGC
>JBOHWA010001173.1:0-5884 GCA_050735855.1 Binatia bacterium | reverse complement strand
CCCCCGCGCTGCCGCCGCCGGTCTCGATCGAGGTCGATCCGGGCCGCGGCGCGCTGCCGGTATACGCCGCCGGCGGCCGCGCCGACGGGGCCCAGGCCGCCGCCGCCCAACTGCCCGACGGCAGCCTGGTGCTGGTGCGCCAGGCGGTCAAGACGAACGACTTCACCGGCGAGGTGATCCAGACCCAGCAGCGCTTCACCGCGCCGGCGCTGCCGCCGTTGCGCCACCTGGTCTTCGATCCCGGCCAGCGCCTGCTGTTCGGCGCCGACGCGCAGGGCAACCTGCTCTCGTGGGCGATCGCCGACGGTCTGCCGTCGGCGCCGCAGACGGTCGCGGCCGGCGCGCCGGTGACCGCCCTCAGCCTGCTGGTCGGCGGCCGCTCGCTCGTCGTCGGCCAGAGCGACGGCGCGATCAGCGTCTGGTTCTTCGTCCCGCAGCCCGACGGCCCGCCGCGCCTGACCCGCATCCGCGACTTCCCGCCCCACGCGGCGGCCATCCGCGCCCTGGCGCCATCGCACCGCGACAAGGGGTTCATGGCGCTCGACGCCGCCGGCGGGCTGGGGCTGTACTACTCGACCTCGCATCGCGTGCTGTGGACCGGCACGGCGCCGGTCGCCGGCACGGCGATCGATCTGGCGCCGCGCGGCAACGCCGCCTACATCGCCGGCGAGAGCCAGCTGGCAGTGCTCGACATCGCCAACCCGCATCCCGAGATCAGCCTCCGGTCGCTGTTCGGCAAGGTCTGGTACGAGGGCTACCCGCAGGCCGAGTACGTCTGGCAGTCGAGCAGCGGCACCGACGACTTCGAGCCCAAGCTGAGCCTGACGCCGCTGCTCTTCGGCACCCTGAAGGGCACGGTCTACTCGCTGCTGATCGCCATTCCGCTCGCTGTCTTCGGCGCCATGTACCTGTCGCAGTTCATGCACCCGCGGCTGAAGACGGTGGTCAAGCCGGCGGTGGAGATCATGGCGGCGCTGCCCAGCGTCGTGCTCGGCTTCCTCGCCGGCCTGTGGCTGGCGCCGCGCATCCAGGAGGCGTTCCCGGCCCTGATCCTGATGACCGTCATCTTCCCGCTTCTCACCATCGGCACCGGCGCGGCCTGGGATTGGGTGCCGCAGCGCGTGCGCGGGCGCGTCCCGGCGGGCAGCGAAGTGGCGTTGTTCGTCGTCGTCCTCGCCGGCGGGCTGTGGCTCAGCATGGCGCTCAGCGTGCCGTTCGAGCGCTTGCTGTTCGGCGGCAACTTCCAGGCCTGGCTGCTGGACGTCACCGGGCTGCCCTACGACCAGCGCAACGCCATCATCGTCGGACTGGCGATGGGCTTCGCGGTGATTCCGATCATCTTCGCCATCTCCGAGGACGCCTTCTCCAACGTGCCGCGCGACCTGGTCTCCGGCTCGCTGGCGCTCGGCGCCAACCGCTGGCAGACGGTGACGCGCATCGTCCTGCCGACCGCCAGCCCGGGCATCTTCTCCGCCATCATGGTCGGCTTCGGCCGCGCCGTCGGCGAGACGATGATCGTCCTGATGGCCACCGGCAACACGCCGATCATCGACTGGAGCCCGTTCAACGGCTTCCGCACGCTGTCGGCCAACATCGCCGTCGAGATCCCCGAGGCGCCGCAGCTCAGCACGCTCTATCGCGTGCTGTTCCTCGCCGCGCTACTGCTCTTCGTCGTCACCTTCGTGGTCAACACCGCGGCGGAGCTCGTGCGCCAGCGACTGCGGAAGCGCTATGCCCAGCTCTAGGCGCGGCGCGATGCGCAGCGGCCGATCGGAGCTGCTCGGACGATCGTTCACCTGGATGTGCGGCGGGGCGCTGGCGCTCAACCTGTTGCTGGCGCTCGGGCTCCTGCTGTTGATTGCGATCTCCGGCCTGGCCTTCTTCTGGCAGAAGCCGCTCGTCCTCTTCACCCTCACCGACGGCAGCCAGGTGCTGGGCGAGATCCACGAACGCGAGGACCGTCCGATCGCCGAAGGAGCCGCGCAAGGGTCATCGGGCGCCCGCCTGCGGATCAAGGTGGGCAACCGCGATCTCTACGGCCTCGACTTCCGCTGGATCGACGAAGATCAGATCGTCGCGCGCAGCCAACCGGGCGACGCGGCGCTGTTCGAGCGCTTCGAGTGGGGCAACTTCTACGGCACCCTGCGGGCGCTGCGGCGTGGCGACCAGGAGCTGGCCAGCGGAGCGGAGGTGTGGACCGCGTTTGCGCCCTTGCACGCCGAGAAGATGCGCCAGCGGGCAGCGATCGACGCCATGCAGGGGGGCCGCATCGGCGACATCAACTTCGCCCTGGAGGGCCTGCGCCTGGCGGAGCGCCAGCTGGCGCTCGACGATCCGCCGGCCGCCGAGCGCGCGCGCCGGCAGGCGACGATCGATCAGCAGCGCACCGGGCTGGAGGCGGAATACGCGACGCTGTCGCAGCAGCTCTTCACCATGCGCGAGGGCCTCGAGGCCGAGTCGGCGGTGGTCGAGTCGGCCGACGGACAGACGAAGGAGATTCCGCTCGGCGAGATCGTCAGCGCCATCCGCCCGAACGCCATGGGGACGCTGGCCAAGCTGCGCCTCTATGCCCAGCGCGTCTGGCAGTTCATCGCCGACGACCCGCGCGAGTCGAACACCGAGGGCGGCATCTTCCCGGCCATCTTCGGCACCGTGATGATGGTCTTCCTGATGGCCTTCCTGGTGGCGCCGTTCGGCGTGCTGGCGGCGCTCTACCTGCGCGAGTACGCGCGCGAGGGCCTGATCGTGCGCGCCGTGCGCATCGCGGTCAACAATCTGGCCGGCGTGCCGTCGATCGTCTTCGGTGTCTTCGGCCTGGGCTTCTTCGTCTACGTGCTCGGCGGCAGCATCGATCAGCTCTTCTATCCGGCGGCGCTGCCGACCCCGACCTTCGGCACCGGCGGGATCCTCTGGGCCGCGCTGACCCTGGCGCTGCTGACCGTGCCGGTGGTCATCGTCGCGACCGAAGAGGGCCTGGCCGCCGTGCCGCGCGTCGTGCGCGAAGGGTCGCTGGCGCTCGGCGCGACCAAATTCGAGACCACCTGGCGGGTGGTCATCCCGGCCGCCGCCCCGGGCATCCTGACCGGCATGATTCTGGCGATGGCGCGCGCCGCCGGCGAGGTCGCGCCCCTGATGATCGTCGGCATGGTCAAGCTGGCGCCGACGTTGCCCATCGACCACCATTTCCCCTTCGTGCACCTGGAGCGCAAGTTCATGCACCTGGGTTTCCATATCTACGACGTCGGCTTCCAGAGCCCCAACGTCGAAGCGACGCAGCCACTGGTGTTCGCCACCGCCCTGCTGCTGGTCGTCGTGGTGATGGCGATGAATCTGGTGGCCATCGTGGTGCGCCACCGCCTGCGCAGCCGCTACGCGGGGAGTGCCGTGTGACGACCCAGTTCACAAGTGACGCCGAAAGAAGGTATAGATGGCTTCCATGAACATCGTCCCGCCGCTGCTGCGCGCGGGGGCGTCGCTCGACGAGGTCGACCCGGCGCCACTCGGGGCGGCATCCGATGCCAGCGCGAGACCGGCTGCCATGCGCACCGTGCTCGAGGTCGACACCCTGTCGCTCTGGTACGGTGCCAGCCGGGCGCTCAACCAGATCGCCCTGACTATTCCGGAGAAGCACGTCACGGCCTTCATCGGGCCCTCGGGCTGCGGCAAGTCGACACTCCTGCGCTGCTTCAACCGCCTCAACGACCTGATCGACAACGTGCGGGTCGAGGGTGACATCCGCTTCGAGGGCAGCAGCATCTATGATTCCGCCCTGGATGTGAACGTGCTGCGCCGGCGCATCGGCATGGTGTTCCAGCGCTCCAACCCGTTTCCCAAATCGATCTTCGAGAACGTCGCCTACGGCTGCCGCATCCACGGTCTCAACCGCAAGGACGAGCTCGAGGGGATCGTCGAGCGCAGCCTGCGCGGCGCCGCCCTGTGGACCGAGGTCAAGGATCGCCTGCAGCAGAGCGCCCTCGGCCTGTCGGGCGGCCAGCAGCAGCGGCTGTGCATCGCGCGCGCCATCGCCGTCGAGCCGGAGGTGCTGCTGCTCGACGAGCCGTGCTCGGCGCTCGATCCGGTGGCGACCGCGAAGATCGAGGACCTGATCCACGAGCTCAAGGCGCAGTACACCATCGTCATCGTCACTCACAACATGCAGCAGGCGGCGCGGGTCTCGGACTACACCGCGTTCATGTACATGGGCGAGCTGGTCGAGGCGGGGCGGACGACGCAGATCTTCACCGCGCCGGGCAAGCGCGAGACGGAGGATTACATCACCGGCCGGTTCGGCTGAGGGGTGAGGAGGGGCTGTGACCAACCGAGCACACATCGATCGACACTACGAAGAGGAGCTCCAGGAGCTGCGGCACATGCTGCTGGAGATGGGCGGTTTCGTCGAGAAGCAGATCGCCGATGCCATGCGCGCGCTGGTCGATCGCGACGACGACTCTGCCCGCCTGGTGATCGAGCGCGACAAGACGGTCAATCGCATGGACGTGCAGATCGACGACATCTGCCTGCGCCTGCTCGCCCTGCACCAGCCGGCGGCGCGCGACCTGCGGCTGATCACCACTTCGCTCAAGATCACCACCGATCTCGAGCGCGCCGGCGATATGGCTGAGAACATCTGCGAGCGCGTCATCGAGCTCAGCCGCGAGCCGCAGCTCAAGCCGCTCATCGACTTGCCGCGTATGGGCGCGATCGCCCAGGGCATGCTGCGCCAGGCGCTCGACGCCTTCGTGCGCGAGGACGCCGATATGGCGCTGGCGGTCTGCCACCAGGACGACGCGGTCGACCAGCTCACCGATCAGGTGCTGCGCGAGCTGCTGACCTTCATGATGGAGGACCCGCACACCATCTCGCGCGCCCTGCGCCTGATCTTCATCTCGAAGTACCTCGAGCGCCTCGCCGACCACGCCACCAACATCGCCGAGATGGTCATTTTCATGGTGAAGGGGAAGAGCATCCGGCACATGGACCGGCCGCCGTCGACGTTGTGAGCGACGCGAAGAAAAAGATCCTCATCGTCGAGGATGAGCCCGATATCCGCGAGCTGGTGCGCTACAACCTCGAGCAGGCCGGCTTCGCCGTGGTCGAGGCGGAGGACGGTGAAACCGGGCTGCACAAGGTGCGCAGCGAGCAGCCGGCGCTGGTCATTCTCGACCTGATGCTGCCCGAGGGCGACGGCCTCGAGATCTGCCGCATCCTGCGCGGCGAGCGCGAGACGGCGACCCTGCCGATCGTCATGCTGACCGCCAAGGCGGCGGAGATCGACCGCGTGCTGGGCCTGGAGTTCGGCGCCGACGACTACATCACCAAGCCGTTCAGCCCGCGCGAGCTGGTGGCGCGCGTGCGCGCCGTGCTGCGCCGCGCCGAGGGCGCCGGCGAGGCCGAGCGCCCGACCCAGGTCTATGAGCGCGGGCGGCTGAAGATCGACTTCGACAGCCACGAGGCGTGGCTCGGCGGCAAGCCGGTCGAGCTCAGCCTGCGCGAGTTCGAGCTGCTGAAGTTCTTCGTCCGCAACCCCAATCGGGTCTACGACCGGCTGACCATCCTCGATCTGGTCTGGGGCAACGATACCTACGTCGAGCCGCGCACCGTCGACGTGCACGTGCGCCGCCTGCGCCTGCTGGTCGAGCGCGACGCGTCCAACCCGGAGCTCATCCACACCGTGCGTGGGGTCGGCTACAAGTTCAACGACCACGCGCTGGATCGATAGTGGCCTCGCGCTGCGCCTCGACCGGGGACGGCCGCGCGGCACACGGCCGCAAGCGCTGATGGCAATCGAGATCCTGGCCTGGGTGGCGCCCCTCGCGGTCGCTGCCGTCGTCGCGTGGCGCTGGCGGCGCGGCACCGCTCGCCTGCGCCTGCTGAGCCGCTACGC
>JBOHWA010001172.1:0-1586 GCA_050735855.1 Binatia bacterium | reverse complement strand
GCTGGCGGGTGCGCACGGCGTCTACGACGACGAGTGGTGGCCGGTCGGCGAGCACTTCATGTTCGGCTTCACCTTCATGTACGGCGCGCCGGACGACCCGCTGCGCCGCGATCCCGACGAGCGCCTGATGCCCGCGCGTTACACCACCATTGCCCTCGGCGTGCTGCTCGGGCTGGTGGTGTTCGCCTGGGCGCGCGGTCTGTGGGGCGAGCGCGCCGGCCTGGTCGCGCTGGTCCTCTACTGCTTCTCTCCGACCGTGCTGGCGCACACCCGCCTGGCGACCACCGATCTGCCGATCGCCCTGGGGTACGTCGCGACGCTGTGGTGCGCCTGGCGCCTCCTGCGCGCGCCGAGCCTGGGGCGGACCCTGCTCGTCGGCCTGGCGCTCGGCGCGGCGCTGACGATCAAGTTCTCCGCCCTGCTGCTGCCGCCCACGCTGGCGGCGCTGTGGGTGCTCTGGGCGCTGTGGGCACCGCGCGGCGAGCGGCGGCGGCGGTGGGCGGCCGGGGCCGCGGCGCTGGTGGCGATCGGAGCGGTCGCGGTGGTGGTGATCTGGGCAGTCTACGGCTTCCGCTATTCGATCTCCCCCGATGCCACCTTCCGTCCGGACCCGCGCTGGCCGGTCGCCGAGAGCGGCAGCGCGGTGGCGCTGGTGCGGGCGGCGATGGCCAACCAGCTGTTGCCCGAGAGCTACCTCTACGGCCTGCTGCGCCAGATGTGGGAGAGCGGGCGGCAGCCCTACCTGAACGGCCGTCTGCACGACGGCGGCGTCTGGTACTACTTCCCCGAAGCGTTCCTGTTGAAGTCGACGCCGTCGCTGCTCGTGCTCCTGCCCTGGCTCGGGCTGGCGGCGTTGTATCGGACGCGCGGGCGGTCGTTCGACGGCTGGTGCGTCGCGCTGCCCGCGCTGCTCTACGCCGCTTTCGCCGTCAGCTTCGCCATGAACATCGGCCATCGGCACATCCTGCCGCTCTATCCCCTGTTGTTCGTGCTGCTCGGCGGGGCGGCGGTGCGCGCGGCGCACGGGCCGCGCGTCGCCCGCTGGGCCCTGGCGGTGCTGCTCGCCGGGCAGGTGGTGTCAGGGCTGTGGTCCGCGCCGCGCTACCTCTCCTACTTCAATCTGCTCGCCGGCGGCCCGGCGGGCGGGCGGTACTACCTGAGCGATTCCAACCTCGATTGGGGGCAGGACCTGAAGCGGCTGCGCGAGAAGATGGAGGAGCACGGGCTGCCGAGCGTCTACCTGCTGTACTTCGGCACCGCCGATCCGCACGCCTACGGTATCGCCTATCGGAAGGTGCGCATGTTCTACGATTTCCACCGCCAGCAGCCCGACGTCATCCCGCCGCCCGGCAGCGTCGTCGCCGCCAGCCTCTCGCTCATGCAGCTGCAGCAGTTCGCCCTCGGGCTGCTCGAGCTCGAGCCATTCGATATGGCGGGGGACTCGATCTACCTCTACCGGCTGCCGGCGCAATGATCGCCGCGCGGGCGGGGCGTGGGTCAGACGTCTGGAGGGCGCCCGCTCCGTCGGCGCGGGGGCGGGGGGCGTTGCGCCGCGGCGCGCGCGCGCCTACCGCCCCGTCCAGCGC
>JBOHWA010001171.1:0-4273 GCA_050735855.1 Binatia bacterium | reverse complement strand
GGCGCGCCAGGCGCCAGCGCGCCAGACGGCGCACGGCGGCGATGCCGAAGCGGCGCAGCGTCGACGGCACGCGCCGGTGGGCCGGCGCCGGCTCGGCGCTCACGTGCACGGCGGGGCGCGCCGGGCGGCCGGCGAAGTAGTCGTCGAGGCGATCGAAGGCCGTGTCGATGTCGGCGGCGGGGCGCGCGTAGCAGAAGCGCAGGTGCGCCTCGCCGGTCGGGCCGAAGGCGACGCCCGGCACCAACGCGACGCGCGCCTGCTCGAGCAGCGCCGCGGCCAGGCGGCGCGAGTCGCGCGCCCAGCGCACCGTGTCCTTGACGCGCGGAAAGACGAAGTACGACGCGTTCGGCTTCTGGTAGTCGAAGACGTGCGGCAGGGCGTCGAGGCGCTCGATGACGTGGTCGCGGCGGCGGCGGAATTCGGCGCGAAACTCGTCGATGAACTGGTCGCCGCTCTCCAGCGCCGCCAGCGCCGCGTACTGCGAGGCGACCGGTGCGCAGGTGACCAGCGCGTCGTGCACGGTGAGAATGTCGGTGACGCGCTCGGCCGTGCCGTGCAGGAAGCCGACCCGCCAGCCGGTCATGCCGTAGGCCTTGGAGAACGAGCAGACGCGCACGACGCGCTCGCGCGCCGCCGGGTGCATGGCGGCGCTGAAGATCCCCTGGTCGCCGTAGACGAAGTCCTTGTAGACCTCGTCGGTGATCACCAGCAGGTCGTGCGCCGCCGCAACCTCGAGCATGCGCAGCGTCTGGGGGCGCGAAAAGACGGTGCCGGTCGGGTTGTTTGGATTGCACAGCAGGATGGCGCGCGTGCGCCGCCCGGCGGCATCGGCGATGGCGTCGGGGTCGAGGTCGAAGTTGGCGTCCTCGTTGAGCGGCACGAAGCGCGGCACGCCGCCGGCGAGGCGAATGGCGGGCAGGTACGACGCGTAGGTGGGCGACACGACCAGCACCTCGTCGCCCGGATCGATGGTGGCGAGCAACGTGGCGGCGATCGCCTCGATCGAGCCGACGGTGACCAGGATCTCGCCGTCGGGGTCGTACGACATCCCCTCGCGGTTCAACGACTCGGCGATCGCCTCGCGCAGCACCGGCAGGCCGGGGCTGACCGAGTAGCGCGCGCAGGCGCCCTCGGCCATCTTCTTGGCGACGAAACGCTTGATCGGCTCCGGCGTGTCGAAGCTCGGAATGCCCTGCGCGAGCGAGACGACGCCCGGCAGACGGCTCGCCTGCAGCTCGACGTCCTTGATCGGCGACAGCGACAGGCCGCGCAGCCGTTCGGCGCTGCCGCGCCGCTCGCGCAGGCGCGCGGCGCCGCTGGCGAACAAGCGCCGGCTCATGCGCCGACCTCGACCAACGGCGCCTTGTCGGCCCCCGCGGCGCGGCGCGCGGCCGCGGTGTCGGGCGCCAGCGATCGGTGACTCATGCGCATGAAGACGGCCGCCACCGCGACGACCAGCGCGACGACGCCGGCCAGGCAGAGCAGCGCCAGGCGCAGACCGCCGGTGACGTCGGCCCATTGCACCAGCCAGACCGCCAGCGAGCCGACGCCGAAGGTGCAGGCGAACTTGATGCCGAACGCGGTGGCGCGCCAGCGCGGCGGCGTGAGCTGGGCGAACAGGCTGTTTTCGATCGGCTGCATGCCGAGGCTGAAGAAGACGAAGATGGCAGCGCCGCCGAGCAGCGGCACGCCGCTCAGCACGACCATGAGCAGCAGGGCGGGCAGGCTGAGGGCATGGAAGACGAGGTAGAGGCGGCTCAGATCGTGGCGGTCCGCGAGGCGGCCGCCGACGTACTGCCCGCCGATACCGAGCAGGTAGACCAGCGACGTCGCCAGGCCGAACCCGATCTCCGGCACGCGCGCGGCGAAGTAGCTTGGTAACAGCAGCGTGTTGCCACGATAGCTGACGCCGGCCAGCATCGCGGCGACCAACAACACGCCGAAGAGCACCATCGAACGGCGCGCCCACGGCGGCCCGACCGGCTCCACGGCGCGCGCGGTGGGGCGCTCGTCGATCGGCAGGAAGGCGCAGGCGACCGCGATCGCGCAGGTGACATAGCCGATCATGCGGTAGGTATCCTGCCAACCGAGGCGCGCGACAAGGGCCGCGGTCACCACCGGGGTCACGGCGATCGCGACGTTGCCGAACATGCCGTTGACGCCGAGCGCCCGGCCGCGCGCGCCGATGGTGCGCGTGATCAGGCTGGTGCCGGCCGGATGGTAGACGCTGGCGAACAGGCCCATCACCGCCAGACAGAGCGAGAGGGCGCGGCCGTTGGGCGCTTCGCTCGCCGCCAGCGCGGCGACGCCGAGGCCGAAGATCGCCGCGATCAGCATCAGGCGGGCGCCGATGCGATCGGCGAGCAGGCCGGCCGGCAGCGCCCCGAGGCCGAACAGGAGATAGCCGAGAAAGCTCCAGCCGAGCACCTGTTCGAGCGGCGCCCCACTCTGCGCGGCCAGGGTGACCGCCAGGGTGGGAAACATGAGCTCGAAGAAGTGGGCGGTGAAGTGGCCGACCCCGGTCAGGATGAGGACGTTGCGCTCATTGCGCGCGTCACTGACCACAGCCATCGCCGGCGCGAAGGTATCGGAGGGCCGGGGGTGGAACAAGCGGGGTTTGAGCCCCGCGGGCTTTGCCCGCCGATCCACGCCGCCCCGCACCAGGCTGTTCGCTGCCAGGCTGTTACGCTGTTCGAGCGACCAGGTTCTTCCCCCTGACAGCCAACAGCCCAACAGCGAACAACCGGCGGCAGAGCGCGGCGCCCGGGCAGGAGGGCGCAAGCACGGCTTGCGCCCTCCCAACAGCGCCCAGTTGCGTCCGCCGGGGACCTACTTTTTCACCAGCCGGGCGCGTAGCGAGACGTTGCCGGTCGTGGCGGTGCCGCCGGCGATGACCGTGGCGTCGATGTTGAGCGGCACATTGATGAACTGCCCCGGGAAGGACGCCTCGGCCGTGTCGAGATCGAGCCAGTAGACTCCGTGCGCCGTGCACGAAACGTAGGCCGTGTCGCAGGCGTGCTCGACCTGGTAGGTCGTGGTCGGCTCCATGATGAACAGGCCGTTGACCGACGCCCGGATGCCGATCACGTCGACCACCGACGACGGGTCGATCACCGTGATGTCGACCTCGAGCACCCGCTTCTTCTTGCCCTTGAGGATCTGAACGCTGGCGCCGATGGCGGCGAACAGCGGAATCGAGACACCGCTGGTGCTCACGTAGGCCGACGCCTTGCCGGGGCTCGAGATCGCGTCCGCGAAGGCCGGTCGGTTGGCCGCCAGGCAGAACAGTGCCGCCAGGCTGAGGCTGAGGATCTGCTTGTGCATCGTCATCGCTCCTTGGGCTTGGGCGCCAGACCCAATTCCGGCGGCCAGGCCCACCAGATAGATGACAGGGAGCAGCGAAAGATATTTGGGATTTCCCCTCGCGGCGCTAGGGAAACTCCTTGTGGACAGGCGGCGTCCGGGCCGCATGCACGGCTACGCTCGATCGCGGCGTCGGTGCAGGGGGACGGGCTCGTCCGCCGCGGGCGCCGGCGGTTGCGGGCGGCGCAACTGTCGCGGCGGCGGCGGCGCCGCGGTCTCGGCCGCGGCGGTGCGGTTGATGCGCTCGCGCTCGTCGCGGTGGATGCCGATGGCGCTGACCACGCGGGCGGCGTGCAATGAGGCGCCCTCGAGGTGGGCCTTGTACAGGTAGGCGCCGTCGAGGTGGGCGCCGCCCAGGTCGGCACCCTCGAGGTGGGCGCCGCCGAGATAGGCGCCGGCCATGAAGGCGCCGCCCAGGTCGGCGCCTTCGAGGTGCGCTTCGACCAGGTAGGTCGCCTCCAGATGCGCCTCGCGCAGATCGGCGCCTTTGAGGTTCGCCTCGACCAGGTCGGCGCGGCTGAGATACGCGCCGCGCAGATCGGCGCCTTCGAAATGCGCCCCCTGCAGGCTGGCGTCTTCGAGATGGGCCTCGAACAGGTTGGCGCGCTCCAGCCGCACGCCGTTGAGCTCGGCGGCGCGCAGATCGGTGCGGCGCAGGTCGAGACGCGGCTCCGCGCCCGGCGCACGCCGGCCGAGGACCGTCAGCGCGGCCTGCACGTCGGTCGCCAGCCGCGGCGCCGGCGGGCGCTCCGCATCGAAGCCGGCGCGATCGCGTACGAAGGCGCAGAGGATCTCGATGATCGGGCCGCGCTGCGCGGGTGCTTCCGTCGCCACCTGTTCGAGGCCGTAGATCGCGCCCAGGCGCACCTCGAGGCGCTCGTCGGCGAGCTGGCCGAGGGCGCGCGTGAAG
>JBOHWA010001170.1:0-1699 GCA_050735855.1 Binatia bacterium | reverse complement strand
GCGTGGAGGGCGCCGGGCCCTCGGCGCCGGGGGGGGGGCGGCGGCGGGGCGCCCACCGGGGTGTGCGCTCAGCACCCCGCGGCGCGGCGCAGATCCAGGGTGTAGGGAAACTCCAGGCTGCGCTCCTCCGGCGGGGCGGCGATCGGGCCGGGGGTGTGGCCGGCGGCGACGAAGCGGGCGATGCGGCGCGCTTCGGCGGCGTTGGCGTTGATCGGCAGGTCGTCGTAGTTGCGCCCGCCCGGGTGGGTGACATGGTAGGAGCAGCCGCCCATGGCGTAGCCGTTCCACAGGTCGACGACGTCGAACACCAGCGGGGCGTGGATACCGATGTTGGGATGCAGCGCCGAGGGCGGCTGCCAGGCGCGGTAGCGCACGCCGCCGACCGCTTCGCCGCGCCGGCCGGTGGGGTGCAGCGGTACGCGGCGGCCGTTGCAGGTGACGACGTGGCGGCCGTCGGTGAGGCCGGTCACCTTGATCTGCAAGCGCTCGACGGAGGAATCGACGTAGCGCGCCGTGCCCTGCGAGCCGATCTCCTCGCCCAGCACGTGCCACGGCTCGATCGCCATGCGCAGCTCGAGCTCGATGTCGCCGAGCTGCAGCGTGCCGTAGCGCGGGAAGCGGAACTCGAGGAACGGGGCGAACCACTCGAGGGCGAACGGATAGCCGGCCCGCTCGAGCTCGCAGATCACCTCGCGCAGATCCTCCCAGAGGAAGTGCGGCAGCAGGAAGCGGTCGTGCAGCGCCGTATCCCAGCGCACCAGCCCGCGCCGATACGGCGCGGTCCAGAAGCGGGCGATCAACCCGCGCAGAAGCAGCATCTGCACCAGGCTCATGCGCGCGTGCGGCGGCATCTCGAAGGCGCGCATCTCGATCAGGCCCAGGCGGCCGGCCGGGCCGTCGGGCGAGTACAGCTTGTCGATGCAGAACTCGGCCCGGTGGGTGTTGCCGGTGACGTCGATGAGCAGATTGCGCAGCAGCCGGTCGACCAGCCAGGGCTGCGGCACGCTGCCCTCCGGCACCTGCTGAAACGCGATCTCCATCTCATACAGGCCGTCGTTGCGCGCTTCGTCGACGCGCGGCGCCTGGCTGGTCGGCCCGACGAACATGCCGGAGAAGACGTACGAGAGGCTCGGGTGGTGCTGCCAGTAGGTGACCAGGCTCTGCAGCAGATCGGGCCGCCGCAGCGCCGGACTGTCGGCCGGGCTGGCGGCGCCGATGGTGACGTGGTTGCCGCCGCCGGTGCCGGTGTGGCGGCCGTCGACCATGAACTTCTCGCTGCCCAGCCGGCACTGGCGCGCGGTCTCGTAGAGCGTCTCGGTGAGGTGGCGCAGCTCGGTCCAGTTACGCGACGGCTGCACGTTGACCTCGATGACGCCCGGATCGGGCGTGATGCTGAAGTGCGGCAGGCGCGCGTCGCGCGGCGCCGGGTAGCCTTCGAGGATCACCGGCATGGCCAGGGCGGCGGCGGTGGATTCGATGCAGCCCATCAGATCGACAAACGCCTCGACGCTGTAGACCGGCGGCAGGAAGACGTAGAGCTTGCCCTCGCGCGGCTCGACGCAGAGGGCGGAGCGCACGTTGCCGTTCTGCGCGGCGGCATCGGCGGTGCGGTCGCCCGGCGATGACGGCGCGGTGGGTGGCGGAGCGGACCCGGACCCCGGCCCCGCACCCGCCCCCGCCCCCGGCGCCGAGGGACCGG
>JBOHWA010001169.1:0-3182 GCA_050735855.1 Binatia bacterium | reverse complement strand
CAGCGCGGCACCGCCGAGGACGCCGCGCTGCGCGAGGCGGCGGCCGACCTGCGCGAGATCGCCGCGACGCACAGCCCCTACGTCATCGACCTCACCGCGCACCTCATCCACCTGCTCTACACGCGCGGCTACTCCGAGGCGCTGCACTATGACCGCGGCCAGCTGGAGGCGATCTACGCCCTCGGGCAGCGCCACCCGCTGGTCTTCCTGCCGACGCACAAGTCGAACCTCGACCACCTGGTGCTGCAGTACGTGCTGCACGAGAACGGCCACCCACCCAACCACACCGCCGGCGGCATCAACATGAACTTCTTTCCGGTCGGGCCGCTGGTGCGGCGCAGCGGCGTGTTCTTCATCCGCCGCACGTTCAAGGACGACCCGCTCTACAAGTTCGTCCTGCAACAGTACATCGACTACCTGATCGAGAAGCGCTTCTCGCTCGAGTGGTACCTCGAGGGCGGCCGCTCGCGCTCCGGCAAGCTGCTGCCGCCACGCTTCGGGCTGTTCGCCAACGTGGTCGACGCCTACCAGCGCGGCAAGAGCGACGACGTCTACCTGATCCCGGTGTCGATCGCCTACGATCAGATCCAGGACGTCAGCGAGTACGTCGCCGAACAGCGCGGCGCCGTGAAGGAGGCCGAGAGCTTCCGCTGGTTCCTCGGCCTGCTGCGCCGCCTGCGCCACAACTTCGGCGACATCCACATCCGCTTCGGCGAGCCGCTGTCGGTCGGCAAGTTCGTCGGCCGGCCGACGCCCGGCGCCGAGCCCAATCCCGACGAGCACCACCTCGCCGTGCAGAAGGTCGCCTTCGAGGTCGCCGTGCGCATCAACCGCGTCACGCCGATCACCCCGACCTCGCTCGTCACCCTGGCGCTGCTCGGCGTCGGCGACCGCGCCGTCACCATCCCCGATCTGACCAAGGGGCTGCGCAACCTGGTCGACTATGTCCGCCGCCGCCACCTGCCGACCACCGGCGAGCTCGAGCTCGACAGCGAGGCGGGCGTGCAACGCGCCCTCGACGCGCTGGTCGGCAGCGGTGTCGTTACCGCCTTCACCGAAGGCCTCGAGCCGGTCTACGGCATCGGCCCCGAGCAACACCTCACCGCCGCTTACTACCGCAACACGATCATCCATTTCTTCGTCAACGCCTCGATCGCCGAGCTGGCGCTGCTGCGCGCGGCGGAGGCCGACGACCAACACGAGGCGGCGTTCTGGGACGAGACCCTGCGGCTGCGCGATCTGCTCAAGTTCGAGTTCTTCTTCGCCGACAAGGACGCGTTCCGCGCCGAGCTGCGGGAAGAGGTGACGGTGCACGATCCCGACTGGGAGGCCGCGCTGTCGCAGGGGCCGGAGGCGATCAAGGCGCTGGTGCGACACTTCAAACCGTTCAACGCGCACCGCGTGCTGCGGCCGTTTCTGGAGGCGTATCGGCTCGTCAGCGACGCGCTCGAGCGCCAGCCGGGCGCGCAGGCGATCGAGGAGACGGCGTTCCTCGCCACCTGCCTGGCGCTCGGCAAGCAGTATCTGCTGCAGCGCCGCATCCGGCGCGCCGAGTCGGTGTCGAAGGTCCTCTTCGGCACCGCCCTGCGCCTGGCGCGCAATCGCGGCCTGCTCGAACCCGGCGCTGCCGACCTGCTCGATCGCCGGCGGGCGTTCGCAGCGGAGATCCGCGCCGTCATCCGGCGCATCGACGCGATCGACGCGCTGGCGGCGTCGCGCCTCGCCGGCCTGATCGACTGACTCAGCGCGGCGCGCCGTCCGGCGGCGGCGTCGCGGCCGGCGCCGGCCAGAGCTGGGCATAGATCGCCAGCGCGATCGCCTGGTTGACGTCGAGCGGATGGTCGCGCATGGCCTCCTGGTAGATGGCCGCCTGGGCGTTGGGCTTCGGCGGCTGGCCCTCGAAGGCGGTCTCGGTGAGCACCAGCAGCTCGTAGCGATCGTTGGGGCCCTGCAGCGCGGTCATGAAGCCGGCGCCATACGGGCCGAAACCGAGCAGCGACGTGTAGCCGCGCCGCCCGTTGGGCAACGCGACCGGGCGAACGAGCAGTCCACTGCGCTGCAAGTGGGCGAACTGCTCCATGTCGCGCTGCGTGCGCTCGGTGTCGCGCGGGCTGCCGGCGTGCGCCAGGCGCTGGTCGAGCTCGTCGCGGATGGATTCGGCTATCCCCTTCGGTGCGGCGACGGCCGCGTCGAGATGGGCGATCGTGTCCGGCTTGAGGAAGGAACCACCCTCGAGCAGCAGCACGGTGGCATGGGCGAACGACTCGTCCTCGGTGGCGATGCCCAGCGCCCACAGCGGGTTGCCGAACCCCTTCGACAGCTCGCTGGTCGCCTCAGGTTCCACCAGCAACGGTCCGGGATGCTTGACCGCCGCCGCGATCGGCGCCGCTTTGACGCGCATCGGATCCGGCACCATCGACGGCAGCGGGGTGGCGAGCTGAACGATGACCGCGAGCTGCACGAGGGTCGCAAGCATGCTGGCTTCCTACCGTGCGGGACGCCGGCGAACAAATCGGCCAGCCTGCAGCGTCTACGCCGTCGTCCCCTGGAGGGCGCCGCTCCGTCGGCGCCGTGCTCGCGACACCCCCCCTGCCCTCGGACGACCGGAATGGCGCCGCTTGTCGGCGCCGAGGTGATGGCCGGTGCAGCTTTGCCCAAGAAATCAGTACGCGACAACGGATTGCACGGATTCAGCGGCTTTCTGCGCCCTCCTCCGTCAAATCCGCTCAATCCGTGTAATCCGTTGTTGGGTCTCTGAGTTCTTTGGGCAAAGCCGGCCGGTGCACCGGTGCGGGCCGGTGCACGTCGCGAGCACGGCGCCGAGGGACCGGCGCCCTCCAGTCATTTTTCCTGCGCCGCCAAAGCGCCGCGCACCGCCGTCGCCAGGACGTGGGTCGATCCGCTGCCCCAGAAGTGCACGAAGAACAGGCGCGGCTCCTCCATCGTCATGTGGTTGTGGATCGCCGTCACCGACAGGCCGCCGCCGCGCAGCGCGCGCAGCACCGGTTGCAGCTCGACCGCGCGCACGGCGATCGCGCCGGCGACCACCGCCCGGGCGTCGGCGCCGCTGAAGGCCGCCCACGATTCGACCCCCATGGCGCCGGCGATCGGATAGCCGTGCAGACTCGCCGGCCGGCCGAGCGCGACCGTGTAGACGCCGCCAGCCGCCTGTCCGCTGCGCC
>JBOHWA010001168.1:0-2570 GCA_050735855.1 Binatia bacterium | reverse complement strand
GTCCCTTCCCCCCTTGCGGGGGAAGGACAGGATGGGGGGAAGTCCGCGACAAAGGTGACGTTGAGACTCGAGCAACCCCCCATCCTGACCTTCCCCCGCAAGGGGGGAAGGGACCCTCGAAGCGCGGCCGTAGCACGTTGGGACGGCTCGGCTCGACTTCTGAGGCAACGCCAGCTCAGGGCGAACGGGGAGTGGGCAAAGCCAGGGAGGGGGTCCGTTCGTGCTGAGCTTGTCGAAGCACGCGGCGGGGAGGCGGCGCGGGGCTAGGGCTGCTGCGTCTGGCGCAGGCGGCTGGTGTCGAAGCCGAGCCCGGCGGCGCGGGCGACGATCTGGTCGTAGGTGGCGGCATCGAGCTGCGGCTCGCGCGCCAGGATCCAGAGGAAATCGCGCGACGGGACGCCGACCAGGGCCCATTGGTAGTCGGGCTCGAGGCCGATGATCCAGTAGTCGCCGCGGAAGGGCCAGAAGAACTGCACCTTGAGCTTGGCGTTGGTCGGCGGGTCGACCGCCCAGGCGACCGCCCGGGCCTGCACGGCCTTGTCGTCGATGCGGCACTGGTTGAGCACGTCGATACTGCCATCCGGATGCGCCGTGTATCTCGCGGTGGTGCCGGCACAGCCCGCCTGAAAGTTGTTTGGAAAGCTGGCGATCTCGTGCCAGGTGCCGGCGTAGCGCTGCAGGTCGACCTGCGCGACGGTGGGCAGCGGCGGCCCCGGCGCGGCGCAGCCGGCGAGGAGGAGCAGGAGGCCGAAGCGGAGCGAGCGCATGCGGCGGAGTCTGCCAGATCGCCTCGGGTCGAACCACGCACTGGCGTCGAAGGCGGGCGACCGGAGAGACGGAAGCAGCGCGGCGCCCTCCAGCTGCGCTCGCCAGCCGGCAACCTGCCCATCGCGAGCCCGGTGCCGACAATCAATGACGCGGTTCGGCGGGGAGGGGGGCGGGGGGCTGTTGGCGGCGCGGCACGACGCGGGCGAGGACGGCGCAGAGTGTCGCGGAGGCGATCGGCTTGGCGACGTAGCCGTCCATGCCGGCGGCCAGGCAGCGTTCCTCGTCGCCCTTCATGGCGTGGGCGGTCATGGCGACCACCGGCAGGTGCGGGGTGGGGACCTCGCCGCGGTTGCGCGTCGCCTCGCGGCGGCGGATCTCGCGCGTCGCGCTGAGCCCGTCCATCTCCGGCATCTGGACGTCCATCAGCACGACGTCGAAGCGTTCGCGCTCCAGCGCGGCGAGGGCGCGGCGGCCGTCGCCGACCACCACCACCGAGTGGCCGCGCTTCTCCAGAATGCGGCGCGCCAGGGTCTGGTTGATGGCGTTGTCCTCGGCCAGCAGCACGCGCAGGCCGGCCGGTTCGGCGCCGCCGCTGCCGGCGGCCGGCAGGGAGGTCGTCGCCGACCCGTCCGTCGCGCGCCCGAGCGCCATGCGCAGCGTGCGCAGCAGATCCGACTGCTTGACCGGCTTCATCAGGCAGGCGGCCAGATGGAGGGCGGCGCGCCGATCGAGCGGCACCGACATGCCCGAGGTGAGCATGACGATCGTCAGTTGCGCGAGCGCCGGCTGGGCGGCGGCCCACTGGCACAGGGCGACGCCATCGACGCCGGGCATGTTGGCGTCGGTGATCAGCAGCGCGACCGGCTGGCCGGCGGCGGCGGCGGCGAGCAGTAGCGCTTGCGCCGCGGCGCCGCTCTCGGCGGTGACGACCTGCAGTTGCCAGCCCGCCAGCGTGCGCTCGAGGACGCGGCGATTGGTGGCGTTGTCGTCCACCACCAGCGCGGTCAGGCCGGCGAGCGCGGCGGCGTCGACCGGCGTCACCACCCGGCGCTCATCCTGGCGGCCGAAGCGCGCGGTGAAGTGGAAGGTGCTGCCCTCGTCGGCGGTGCTGTCGGCCCAGATGGTGCCGCCCATCATCTCGACCAGGCGGCGCGAGATGGTCAGGCCGAGACCGGTGCCGCCGAAGCGCCGGGTGGTCGAGTTGTCGGCCTGCTCGAAGGGGCGGAAGATCGCCTCGAGCTTGGCGGGCGGAATCCCCATGCCGGTGTCGGACACGGCGAACTGCAATCCGACCGTCGCGCCGCGCTCGTCGGGCGTCGTCTTGCGGCGGCGCTGGACGTGCGGATCGAAGGGCGCCACGCTGACCACCACCTCGCCGTGGTCGGTGAACTTGATGCCGTTGCCGGCGAGATTGAGCACCACTTGGCGCAGGCGGCCGGGATCGCCGATGAGCGCGTCGGGCACGTCGGGCGGCACGTCGCAGACCAGCTCCAGCCCCTTGCCGTGGGCGCGCACGGCGAGCGCCAGCATGGCGTCGCCGAGCGTCTCGCGCAGACTGAAGGCGGTGTACTCGAGATCGAGCTTGCCGGCCTCGATCTTGGAGAAGTCGAGGATGTCGTCGATCACGCCGAGCAACGACTCCGCCGAGACCTTGGCCATGCCCAGATACTCGCGCTGCTCGGGCGACAGCTCGGTGCCCAGCGCCAGCTCGGTCATGCCGATGACGCCGTTCATCGGGGTGCGAATCTCGTGGCTCATCAGCGCCAGGAACTCGCTCTTGGCGCGGCTGGCGGACTCCGCCG
>JBOHWA010001167.1:0-2296 GCA_050735855.1 Binatia bacterium | reverse complement strand
CGCCCCAGCCGGGGCGCGCTCGCTGGTCTGGAGCGGGACACCGCCCCCTCACTTCTCCCCGGCGAAGGCCTCCGCCATGTTGAGGCTGTGGTTGCGGATGCGGCGCATGGCGACGAGCATGTCGTTGAAGAAGATGCCGGCGGTGGCGGACATGCGCTGGCTGCCGAGGCGCTGCAGGTTGGCGTCGCGCAGCAGGTCGGCTTCGCTGGCGAGATAGTCGGCCTTGGTCTTGATCGCGGCCAGAAAGCCGGTTTCGTTGCGGCGGGCGCGGTCGACGATCTCCTCGTAGAGCGCGGTGGTGCGGTGCAGGTACTCCTGCAGCTCGCCGAGCGCGGCGTCGCTCATGGCGACGCCCTCGCGCACCAGGCGGCGGCGGTAGTTGGCCAGGCGCTCGCAGTAGTCGGCGACGCTCTCGATCTCGTCGGCGACGCGCACCAGGCGGCGGCCCTCCTGGCTCTGCGCCATGGTCAGCACGCCGGACATGACGCGCGACATGAACACCACGATGGCGTGGTGCATGCTGTCGGTCGTCTTCTCGGTCTTCAGGATGCGCTCGCGCACGTCGGCGGCGGGCGTCGAGGCGTCGCGGTACAGCGACTGGGTGAGATGCAGCGCCTCGGTCGCGGCATCGGCCATGTGCAGCACTTCGAGCCGGCACTGTTCGAGCGCCAGGGCGGGCGAGGCGGCGCCGCTGAGGCGCAGGTCGCGCAGCCCGGGCCGCTCGTGTTGCGAGGGGCCGATCAGCCGCTCGACCAGGTGGACCAACGGCGTCAGCAGCGGCCACGCCAGCGCCACCATGATGACGTTGAACGTGGTGTGCGCCAGCGCGATGTGCAGCGCGACGCCGGTGCGCGTGTAGCCCGCGGCGGCGCTGGGATCGCCCGGCACCAGCAGGTCCACCGCGGCCACCCAGTAGCGGAACCCGAGCAGCAGCACCGCGGCGCCGAGCAGATTGACCAGGGTGTGGAACAGCGCGGCGCGCCGGCTGTCGGCGGTGGCGTCGCTGGCGGCGAGTTGGGCGGAAATGGTGGTGCCGACGTTGGCGCCGAGCACCAGCGCGGCACCGCCGGCGAAGTCGATCAGCCCGACGGTCGCTGCCGCCATGGTGACGCCGACCATACCGCTCGCCGAGCGCACCACGGTGGTGAGCAGGGCGCCGAGCACCGCGGCGAGCAGGACATGCCAGCGGTCGGCGCCGAGATGCAACGCGCCCGGCGCGATCACCGGGTCGAGCAGCAGCATCGCGAAGCCGGCTTCGAGCAGCCCGAGGGCGAAGAACATCAGCCCGAGCCCGAACCCCAGCTCGCCGGAAAACTTCACCGTCTCGCGCCGCGCGAACAGGGTGAGCAGCGCGCCGGCGCCGAGCAGCAGCGGGACGATCTGCTGCAGGCGCAGCGCCAGCAGCCAGACGGTGACCGTGCCGCCGACGTTGGCTCCCAGGATGACGCTCGCCCCCTGCACCAGGGTCATCAGGCCGGCGTTGACGAAGCTGACCACCATCACCGTGGTGATGGCGGACGACTGCACGATGAGGCTGACCAGCAGCCCGGTGCCGAGCGCGTCGAGGCGGCGCTCGGAGATCCGCCCGATGGTCTGCCGCAGGCGATCGCCGGCCAGCGCCTGGACCGCGCCGGAGGTCATGCGCATGCCGTAGAGCAGCACGCCGAGACCGCCGAGCAGGTTGAGCCAGATCATCGCGCGCCCGCGCGCGCCGCGGCCACCCCGATCATGCGAGCTGGCGCGACAGGCCCTGCAGCGCGTTGCGGAAGAGGCGGGTGATGACGCGGCGGAAGATGCCGCCGAGGCCCGGCAGGCGCGACTCGAACTGGCAGCGCCAGGTGATCAGCGTCGCGCCGTCGCGCGGCTCGAAGCACACCTCGCCGAGATGGTCGCGCATCGGCAGCCCGCCGCGGATGACGCGATAGGTCATGCGGTGCGGCGGCTCGAAGCTCAGCACCTCCTCGGCGACGTTGACCCCGGCGCTGGAGATGACGCGCACGCAGCCGACGCCGTTGGGCGCCGGCACGCCTTCGCGCTCGAGCCGCACCCGCCCGAGGCCGGCCCACTCGGTCCACGATGCGTGGTCGGTGTAGCGCGCCCACACCGTCTCGATCGGCGCGGCAATGAGCTGCTGAACCTCGACCTTCTGCACTGCTCGCTGCCCATCACGCGGGGCAGGCGAAGTCAATCGCGCTGGTTCGATGGGAGGGCGCCACTCGTCGGCGCGGCGCTGGCGACATTCCCGCCGCAGGAGCTTGGGCACGGCCTGGAGGGCGCCGGTCCCTCGGCGCCGTGC
>JBOHWA010001166.1:0-2389 GCA_050735855.1 Binatia bacterium | reverse complement strand
CGCTGGCGCCGACCGGCTGGTGCGCCGCCAGCTCCTGGCCGAAGCCCGTGGCGATGACGGTGATGCGGATCTCGTCGCCCATGCTCTCGTCGATGACGGCGCCGAAGATGATGTTGGCGTCCTCGTGCGCCTCGGCCTGGATGAGCGTCGACGCGTCGTTGACCTCGTGCAGCGCGAGATCGGCACTGCCGGTAATGTTGATCAGCACGCCCTTGGCGCCGCGGATCGACATGTCCTCGAGCAGCGGGCTCTGGATCGCCTTCTGCGCGGCCTCGATGGCGCGGTTCTCACCGCTCGCCGAGCCCGAGCCCATGATCGCCATGCCCATCTCCGACATGATCGTGCGCACGTCGGCGAAGTCGAGGTTGATCAGGCCGTGCACGGTGACCAGATCCGAGATGCCGCGCACCGCCTGCAGCAGGATGTCGTCGGCGCGGCGGAAGGCCTCGAGCATTGAGGTGTTGCGCGCCGCGGTGGCGAGCAGCCGCTGGTTGGGGATGACGATCAGGGTGTCGACGGCGTCCTTCAGCTCGGCGATGCCCTCTTCGGCCTGGCGCAGGCGGCGCTTGCCCTCGAAGTCGAACGGCTTGGTGACGACGCCGACCGAGAGCGCCCCGGCCTCGCGCGCGATGCGCCCGACCACCGGCGCACCGCCGGTGCCGGTGCCGCCGCCCATGCCGGCGGTGATGAACACCATGTCGGCGCCGCCCAGCTGATCGCGGATGCGATCGCCGTGCTCCTCGGCCGCCGCCCGCCCGACCTCGGGTTTGGCACCCGCGCCGAGCCCCTTGGCGCCAAGCTGCAGCTTGACCGAGGCCAGGTTGTTGGTCAGCGCCTGCGCATCGGTGTTGGCGACGATGAACTCGACGCCGCGCAGGCCGGACGCGATCATCGTGTTGACCGCGTTACCGCCACCGCCGCCCATGCCGATGACCTTGATACAGGCGCCGGCGCCTTCGTTGCCGACCAGCTCGATCATCACAGACCTCCCTCTCCACCACACCAGGCCGGTTGCCCGACCTGCATAGGACAAAACTCACTTTAGATCAAGGTTTCAGACCAAATAAAATCGTGTGTTTCACATCAGCTCCTTGAACCACTCGACCATGCGGCGGCGCACGCGATGCAGCAGGTGCGCGTCATCGACCAAGCCGGCGAGGTGATCGCGCGGCTGCGCGCCGTAGCGCGTCAGCCCGACCGCCGCCGCGTAGCTCGGACCCGAGAGCGTCTCGTCGAGGCCCTCGCAGCCGAGCGGGCCGCCGAGGCGCACCGGCAGCGCGAAGACGCGCTCGGCGAGCCCGACGACGCCGTCCATCATGACGCTGCCGCCGGTCAGCACCACTCCCGAAGTGAGCCCGCTGTCGAGCCCGCAGCGTATCAACTGCCGCTGCACCAGGGCGAAGATCTCGTCCATGCGCGGCTCGATGATCTCGGCCAGCAGGCGGCGGCTCAGCTCGCGCGGCGCGCGCCCGCCGACGGTGGGCACCTCGACCGTCTCCGCCGGCGGCACCGCGGCGGCCAGGGCCGCGCCGTAGCGGCGCTTGAGCAGCTCGGCATCGCGGAACGGCGTGCGCAGGCCGGCCGCGATGTCGCTCGAGACGTGATTGCCGCCGACCGACAGCACCGCGGTGTGTTTCACCGCGCCGTTGGCGAAGGCGAGCAGGCCGGTGGTGCCGGCGCCGATCTCGATGACGGCGACGCCGAGCTCCTTCTCCTCCGGCGACAACACCGCCTCCGCGGCGGCGAACGGCGCGAAGACCAGGTCGACGACGTGCAGGCCGGCGCGCTGGCAGCACTTGATGACGTTCTGCGCCGCGGCGATCGGCGTGCTGACGATGTGCACGCGCGCTTCGAGACGTACGCCGGACATGCCGACCGGCTCCTTGATGCCGTCCTGACCGTCGACCAGGAACTCCTGCGGCAGGACGTGCAGGATGTCCTGATCCATCGGCAGGGCGACGGCGCGCGCCGCGTCGAGCACGCGCTCGACGTCCGACGCCACCACCTCGCCGCCCTTGATCGCCACCACGCCGTGGCTGTTGAAGCCCTTGATGTGCCCGCCACCGACGCTGGCGAAGACGCTGTGGATCTCGCAGCCGGCGCGCAGCTCGGCTTCCTTCACGGCGCTGGCGATGGCCTGCACCGTCGCCTCCATGTTGACCACCACGCCGCGCCGCAGGCCCTCGCTCGGTGCCGCGCCGACGCCGACGATGTTGAGCGCGCCGGCCGACGTCAGCTCGCCCACCACCGCCGCCACCTTGGCGGTGCCCACGTCCAGTCCGACCAACAGCTCCGCGCGCTTTGCCATGGCTATGCCTCGATACGCGGGCCGGCCGGGGCGCCGTGCGCGGCGCTGTCCAGCGGCGGCCGGGCGGCGCCGGGCGCCGGC
>JBOHWA010001165.1:0-5091 GCA_050735855.1 Binatia bacterium | reverse complement strand
CCTCGGCGCCGCCGTGCTGATCCCAACCGCGATGCGGGCGGCGAGCACGGCGCCGAGGGCCCGGCGCCATCCACGGCGCCACTCGCTCGCGGTGGGGCAGGAAGGTGATGAGAAGGCGGTCGGCGCGCCGGATTCGACCTGAGCCATTGCGCGCCGGCGCCACAGGTCGATCCGGCTGGCCTCCGGACGGCGCCCAGACGGGCACGCAGGCCCGCGCTACCGGAGCGTGATCGCGAGGCCGCCGTGGTCGAACTGGTGCACGTGCTGCGGAGCGACGCCGAGGTGGATGCGGTCGCCCTTCGCGAGGGCGTGCATCCCCTCCAGCCGCGCCACCAGGCGGAGGTCGCCGACGGCTGCGTGCACCAACGTCTCGTGGCCGAGAAACTCGACGTGCTCGACGGTCGCGGCCAGCGCGCCGGGACCGCCGTCCGGGCCCAGCGCGAAGGCCTCCGGACGGATGCCGGCGCTGGCCACGCCCTCAGCCAACACCAGGCCCGGCATCTCCAGGGTCTGGCCCGCCACGGTGATCCATGCGCCGCCGGCGTGCCGTTCGACCCGCACCGGGAAGACGTTCATCGGCGGGTTGCCGATGAAGGACGCGACGAAGGCGTTGGCGGGACGATCGTAGAGCGCGCGCGGCGCGGCGACCTGTTGCAGCACGCCGCGGTCGAGCACCGCGATGCGGTGGCCGAGGGTCATCGCCTCGGTCTGATCGTGGGTGACGTAGATCATCGTCGTGCGCGTGCGCTGCTGCAGCTCGGCGATCTGTGCCCGCACCTCGACGCGCAGCTTGGCGTCGAGGTTGGAGAGCGGTTCGTCGAGCAGCGAGACGCTCGGCTCGCGCACCAGGGCGCGGCCCATGGCGACGCGCTGGCGCTGCCCGCCGGAGAGTTGGCGCGGCAGGCGCTCGAGCAGCGCCCCCATATCGAGCATCTCCGCCGCCGCGGCGATGCGGCGCTCCACCTCATCGCGCGCCAGGCCGCGCATCTTGAGCGGAAAGGCGAGGTTCTTGCGCACCGTCATGAACGGGTAGAGCGCGTAGTCCTGGAACACCATCGCCACGTTGCGCGCCTGCGGCGACAGATCGTTGACGACGCGGTCGCCGATGCGGATGGCGCCCGCGGTCACCGTCTCCAGGCCGGCGAGCATGCGCAGCAGGGTGCTCTTGCCGCAGCCGGACGGGCCGACGACGACCATCAGCTCGCCGTCATCGATGGCCAGCGTGCAGTCGGCGACGGCGCGGACGCCGTTGGCGTACTGCTTCTCGACGTGGTCGAACGCGACGGCGGCCATCAGTCGAAGAAGTCCTCGAGGGCGATCACGGGCAGGGCGCGCTGCACGATGGGATCGTCGGCGAAGCGCCGCTGGATGGCGTGGTTGGTGAGGTGGTTGGTGAGGGCGAGGAAGATCATCGACTGGTCGAGGGTGAGGTACTTGTATGCCACCTGGCCCGACACCGGGTCGACCGCGTCGTAGAAGCCGTACTCGCCGTAGACATCGTAGCGCGACGCCAGGGTCTGGAGATTGTGCAGGGCGGAGCGCGGGATGACCGCCAGCGCGAGGGCCGAGGCATGCGGGGTCACCGGCCCGGCTGGATAGCCGAGCGACCCGAGCCACTTGACCCCAAACTCCCCGTACTGCTCGGCGCCGGGCGTGGCGCTGGGTGAGAAGCCCCACACCGGCAGGTGCAGCGTGCGCCGCGCAAAGCGGCGCTGGCCGATCGCGTGCGCCGTGCCGTTGGCGCCCAGGCTGCGCGGCGCCAGGCTGGCCTCGTCGAGTACGACGGTCGGCATCAAGGCCTCGAACATGCTGCCGCCCCACGAGGGCACGTAGCGCAGGCCGGCTTTCTCGTAGTAGCCGGCGGTGAAGGTGGTGCCGAGGATGGTCTTGGTGCGCACGCCGCGCGGGGCCAGCGACTGCCAGTGGCAATCGTCGGGGAAGGTGCGCGTCATCGTGAACCACAGCGACGCCGGTGCGGCGCCTTTGCCGATGGCGATGAGCGCGCCGAGGCGGGCTTCGGTGTAGAGGACGCCGTAGTGGTAGCGCGACGGCGCGCGCGGCTCGACGAAATAGCCGTGCGACATCAAGCCGGCGACCGGATCGTACATCGCGGCGTAGTCGCTCTGGTCGATCAGCAGGGTGGCGTACTGGTAGAGCTCGGGGAAGGTCATGCGCACGACCATCAGGCCGGCGGTCAGCCAGGCGGAGTCGACGAACGAGACGAAATGGCTGGTGCGCTCGAGCGAGGTCGTGTCGTAGTAGTTGAAGTAGAAACCGTTGTCGGTCTGCAGGCGCGCCAGCGTGTCGAGCGTGCGGCTGATGCGATCGAGCGCGGCGCGGCGGTCGATGAAGCCGAGTTCGAGCGCCGCGACCACGTCGATCATGTGCAGGCCGATGTTGGTCGTACTGGTGTAGTCGCCGGCGTGGGCCTCGGCCCCGGCCCCCGGTTGCGGGCCGACGCGCACGGTGTCGAGCGGCAGGCCGTGCTCGCGATCGGTCAATGCGTCGAGCCCGCGCCAGGTGTCGCGCGCCACGCGCCAGGCGAACTCGGTCGGATGGCGCGGCAGCGTGGTGCGGTCGACCAGCAGCGTCTGCGGCCACCCGGCCATTCGGGCGCGGATCGCCGGCTGGGCTGCGTTGGGGCCGCCGAGCGCCGCCTCCCAGCGCCGCTTCTCAGGTGCCGCGACCGGATCGCGCTCGACACGCGCCAGGCGCCAGGAGTCGAGCGACTGGATCGCGCGCGGGCCGCAGCCGGGGTCGGCGGGCTCGGGTGGCCGCGCCGCGCGCAGCGGCGGCGTGAGGACGGTGGCGCCGAACTGCGCCAGCAGCGCCGCGACGACCCCGGTTACCAGCAGAGCGGCGAGCGCCGCCACCAGGCGGACGCGCCGATCGCGCCGGCGTCTGGCGGCGCGCTGGGTGGCGCGGCGGCTGGGCTGGCGCGACGAGTCGGGCACGGGGCTCGGACGTGCGTCAGCTCGCGGTGCCCGGGCGGCCCCAGCGCGCCGCCCGTTCGCGCTCGGGCAGCGCCCAGACGCGCTCGTGCAGTTGATCGACCATGTCCGGATCGACCAGCAGCATGCGCTGCTGGCGCGGCGGCAGCGCGCTCGGGCCGTTGGCGAGGACGCGCTCGAGCAACTCGCGGCGGGCGGCGCCGACCAGAATCGAGACGCGGCGCGGCCGACCGAGCGTCGCGCGGTGCAGCGCGTTGACGTAGGGATCGACGGCGGCGCGCACGAAGCCGTCGGTCTCGGTGGCGGGCCGCGCCGCCTCGGCCGCGTCGGCGTCGGTCAACGCCGCGCGCAGGTCGCGCAGCTCCTGTGGCGGCTGGCTCTCCTCCGGGATGAGGAACAGGCGCAGCCGGCGGGTGAGGTCGCCGAGGCCGACGCGGCTGGCCAGCACCGAGGTCGGAATGGAGAGAAACAGGGCGCCGATGATCGGCGTCACCCACCAGAAATAGTCCGGGTTGAGCAGGTACAGCGCCGTGCCCCAGGCGCTGGCGAAGAGCGTGTCGAAACCGTGCTGGCGCACCGCCTCGCGCCAGCTCGTCTCGGCGTCGTCGCGGTCCTGCGAGCGCCACGTGACGGTGCGGCCGAGCAGGTTCTGCACGACGAAGCGGCTGTGGAAGACCATCCGGATCGGCGCCAGCAGGCTCGACAGCACGATCTCGAACAGCACGCTGAGGGTGAGGCGGACGACGCCGCCATAGGCGCGCGTCTGGCGCGACTTGGCGACGATCAGCACGATGCTGAGCAGCTTGGGCAGGAAGAGGATGACGCCGGTGACGGCGAGCAGGCCGAGGGCGAAGTCCGGGCGCCAGACCGGCCATTCGGGAAACAGGCTGGGCCCGTGCGGAAAGTAGTCCGGCTCGCGCACCGCGTCGCGGATTGCCGCGACGGTGCTCAGGCAGAGAAAGAGGAACCAGAGGAGGGCGGAGACGTACGACAGCACGCCGTTGACGAAGAGCGCGCGGTGGGCGCCGAACAGCCCCTCGGTGAAGAGCAGGCGGAGGTGCTGCAGGTTGCCCTGGCACCAGCGTCGATCGCGCTTCATTTCCTCGAGCAGAGTCGACGGCACCTCCTCGTAGCTGCCGCCGATGTCGAAGGCGAGCCACAACGTCCAACCGGCGCGCCCCATGAGCGCCGCTTCGACGAAGTCGTGGCTCAGGATCTCGCCGCCGAGCGGCGGCCGGCCGGGCAGCTTGGGCAGGGCGCAGTGTTCCATGAACGGCGCGATGCGGATGACCGCATTGTGGCCCCAGTACTGCCCGTCGCCGAGCTGCCAGTAGTGCAAGCCGGCGGCGAACATCGGGCCGTAGACGCGGCTGGAGAACTGCTGCACGCGGGCGAAGAGCGAGCGCCGGTTCACCGCGGTCGGCGCGGTCTGGATCATGCCGGCGTCGGGGCGCCGCTCCATCATGCGCACCAGGCGCACCAGCGTCTCGCCGGACATGACGCTGTCCGCGTCGAGCATGATCATGTAGCGATACTGCGCCCCCCAGCGGCGGCAGAAGTCGGCGACGTTGCCGCTCTTGCGCCGCACGCGCACGCGCCGGCGGCGATAGAAGATCTTGCCGAAGCCGCCGGTGGCCCGGCACCAGTTGGCCCAGGACTCCTCCTCCCTGACGAAGGTGTCCGGCTCGATGCTGTCGCTGAGGATGAAGAAGTCGAAGTGGGCGAGGGCGCCGGTGCGCTCGAGCGAGCGGTGGATGGCCTGCAGGCCGGCAAAGACGCGGTCGACCGGCTCCTCGCAGATCGGCATCACCACCGCGGTGCGCCCGCCAGGCGCGAAGGGCGCGTCGTCGGTCGGATCGGGATTGGTGATGGCGTAGGCGCGGCGCCGGCCGAGCAGGGTGAAGAAGCCGAGCGTCGCCGTCCAGAAGCCGATCGAGATCCAGCCGAACAGCGCGCCGAAGAACATCACGATGGTCAGCTCCAGGGCGCTGCGCCCCTGCAGCGGCAGGATGCTGAGCATCGAGATGCTGGCGGCGATGCTGGGCAGGATCACCAGCGTGCCGAGCAGCAGCCGGCGGCGGCGGGCGACGCTGACCCACGGCAGCCGGCGGCGCAGGCTGCGCAGCGGCTCGTGCGTCTC
>JBOHWA010001164.1:0-3971 GCA_050735855.1 Binatia bacterium | reverse complement strand
GGCCCCAGCGGCGCCGCCGGCCGAGCCAGCGCAGGGCGCGCAACAGCGCGGCGAAGCCGATGCCGGCGAGCAGGCAGAGCACCGGCGCGCCGATGATGCCGCGCGTCGCGCTGGGGATCTCGTTCATCAGGCTGGGCGCCACCGGATAGAGCGCCACCCACCACAGCACCAGCTTGCTGGCGCGATCGCGGCGCAGCAGCGCCGTGCCGGCGCCGAGCAGCACGAAGGGGATGAAGAACGGATAGAGCTCGCCGAAGTTGCGCACCGAGTGGCGGAAGATCGGATCGCCCTCGCGCACCAGGAAGCGCGGCGCGAAGAACTCCTGGTAGTTGCGGCCGAAGCGTTCGAGCTGCGGGCGCCACGGCTGCTGCAGGTCGAGGAAGGTGGTGCGGCGGAAGTACACCGTGCCGGTCTGGCTCTGGCGCGAGAAGAACACCCCGGCCGGCGCCAGCAGCGCGCCGGCCACCAGCAGCGCGAGCAGGAACTGGCGCCAGTGGCGCAGCAGCTCGGGCAGAAAGAGCAGCCCGAAGCCGACCAGGAAGGCGGGCACGAAGAGCGCCGCCGGCGCATAGGCGTAGATGCACAGCGCGAAGCAGCCGAGCGCCGCCGGCAGCGTGCGGCGCCCCTGGGTGAAGCGCACCAGGAAGACGCAGCCGGTGACGACGAAGAACGGAAAGGCGATCAGCTCGAAGGCGATGCGGCTGAAGTGCAGGTGCCAGGGGGCGACGGCGAGGAAGAGCGAGGCCCAGAACCCGACCCAGTAGCCGAACAGGGCGCGGCCGAGCAGGAACATCGCGACGACGGTGCCGAAGCCGAACAGCGCGGCGGTGAGCCGCACCGAGAAGGCACTCAAGCCGAACAGCTTCACCGGCAGGATGGCGCCGTAGATGAAGGCCGGGTTCTTGTAGGCGGTGCCGAACGACCAGACATAGAGCGGCCAGGATGTGCCGTTCTCGTCGATGCCGGCGGTGCCCAGCGCGTAGGCGTTATAGCCGTTGCCGGCCTCGTCGCAGTACAAGCCGGCGGGCACGTCGTCGAGGGCGTAGAGGCGCAGCCCGGCGGCGAATACCAGTGCGACGGCGAGCAGCACCGCGTGCCAGCGACCAGGGCGCGCGCCGCCGCTCACATCCCCCTCCGAAGGCGCCGGCGGTCGTCAGCGTGGCGCATGGTCGACACAGCTCGGGTCGGGCACCGCCAGGCGGTAGAACGGCAGCACCTCGATTTGATGGCCGCTCTCCGGGCCGCTCCACATCAGGCTGATGGCGGGCTCGATCGCCATCGGGGCGAACAGCGCCTTGACCTCGATGTGGTGCACGCCGGCGGCCAGCGGCAGCTTCGTGCGCCCGTCGTCGGCGCGGCGCAGGCCGTCGATCCACAGCTCGGCGGAGCCGGCATAGACGTTGACCTGGAAGAGGTAGTCGCCGCCGGTGGCGATCGCGATGTCGCCGGTGAAGCGGCCGCGTATGCCGCTCTTCGGCACCGGCAGGCGGTACAGCGCCTCGCTCAGCTCCGCCGGCCAGACGCTGCGGCTGACGAACGGCCCGACGCCGTCGATGCTCCACAGCACCTCCTCGCCGTCCGCGCCGATGATCTCGTACTTCGCCCGCACGCCGCGACAGCGCCAGTTCGCGAGCACCCGGGCCAGGCTCGGCGGCACGTCGTCGACGCGCGCGAAGGTGACGTCGGCGCCCATCTCGAGCGGATCGACGGTGGTCTCGAACTGCAGCTCGGGCATGAGGAACTTGAGGTACGCGGTCAGCGCATCCGTGCTGCGGCCGTCGTAGAGGAAGAACAGCAGCGGCCCCGGCCGCGCCGCCCAGGCGCGCAGGGCGCTCTCGATGTCCCAGGTGACCAGGCCGTCGATGTCGCCGCCGCGCAACCATGAGCCGTCGTGGCCCTGCAGCACGTTGGCATGCGCCGGCGCGATGCCCAGAACGCGCTCGCCGGGGCGCACATGCTGGCCCAGCCAGACGCTCAGGTAGGCGAGGTTGTTGCGGTGCGAGCGCCGTATCTGCGGCGAGTTCCAGAGGATGTTCAGGTCGCGCGTGTTCACCCACGCCGCAGCGGCGACGGCGCCGGCCAGCAGGACGATGCCGACGACCCGGCCGATGCGGCCCCAGGCGTCGCGCAGGGCCTGCGCCAGGCCGGCGGCGCCGAAGCCGGCGAGCACGTAGACATAGGCGACGGCGCCGCCGACGCGGGCGACGTCGAAATTGCCGGTCATCACCAGCGTGCCGGCGACGTGCACGACGAAGCCGATCAGGGTGAGCGCGAACACCGGCCGCAGCGCATGCGCCGCCGCCGCGCCGATGCCGAGGATGAGCAGCGCGCAGGTGACCGGATCGATGATCGGCGGCTGGTTCGGGATATTGCGCACCGGGGAGCGATCGCCGGCGACGGTGAACAGCTCCGCCGCGTCGGTGGCGCGCTTGCGCCGGCGCTCGAACGCCTGCTGCCAGCCCGCCCCCGGGTCGTAGTACTGGGTGTTGCCCTTGGCCCGGTTCCAGCCGTCGAAATACTCGGAGCGCAGCATCCCGGGCAGCCGGGTGATGAACAGCGGCGCGACCATGGTCCCGAGCAGAACGGCGGTGATCAGCGGCCGTGCGAGGCGCGCGGGCCAGCCGGCCGTGCGGTCGCCGAGCGAGGCCAGGGCACCGCCAACCAGCACGATCGCCGCCAACGGACGATAGGCGACGTATTCGTGCAGGATGTAGCCGCCGAACAGACCGAGGACGACGTAGGCCGACGGCCGACCGCGCCGCGCCGCGCCGGCCAGCAGGGCGAACGAGATCGAAATGATCAGTGTGTTGTGGTTGTTGGGAATGCGCGACAGGACGACGTCCCAGAACGACACCGCCAGCAGCGCCGTCCCGACCGCCGCGCCGATGGTGCCAACGCTGAGCCGCAGCCAGGCGAAGATCGGCAGCAGCTTGACGGTGCTGATCAGCGCGAAGGGCACGCGCATGGCGAACTGCGACGGCCCGCCGAGCCAGATGCCGAGCGCCGCCAGCCAGGTGCTGCTCAGATACTCCCAGCGGATGCGCGCGCCGTTGAGATAGAAGAGGCCGAAGTTGCCGACCTGCAGATCCTCGATCTGCGTGATCGCCGCCTCGCCGGGAAAGGTGGCGATGTTGCCGAGCCGATAGACGCCGGCCACCACCGTCAGACCCAGCGCCACGAGCAGGGGCCCACGCCGCCAGAGGCGCTCGGCCGGGCGCG
This sequence comes from Binatia bacterium, assembly GCA_050735855.1. Taxonomy (GTDB): domain Bacteria; phylum Desulfobacterota; class Binatia; order HRBIN30; family CADEER01; genus JBOHWA01. The sequence goes on along the minus strand of JBOHWA010001164.1, from coordinate 752 downwards.
GCCAGACGCCCCAGGCGAGGTCGAGGCCGATGGCCAGCAGGACGCTCGCCGCCACCCAACCGATCCAGGCGGCGTCGAAGCCCGCCGCCCAGTTCGCCAGGATCCACGAGGTCGCCAGCCCCCACAGGACGGCGCCCGCCAGCGCCAGCGCCGCCCCCAGTGCGCGCCGCGCAGGCGACGGCGGCCGCGGTGGGGGCGCCAGCGGCGGGGTCGGATACTGCTGGCCGAGTTGGCCGAGCACGGCGAGGATCAGGCCGACGAGCAGCCACAGCCAGCCCTCGGCCGGGCGCATCAGCACCTGGAAATAGTAGAGCGCCCCGGCCACGGCCAGCGCGGCGAGCATGGTCGCCACAGCGCGCAGCTGCGGGGCGAGGCGGGAGCGGGTCGACGGCGGAGAATTCATGCAGCGCTGGCGGCCTCGCGGCACGTCGGGCTGTTAACACAGCGCGGCGGGGACGGCCACCGGGGGGGCGGCTGGACTGCGTGCGAAGGCATGTGCGACGAGAGGGTCGTGTGGCTGGCGGCGTTGCCTCCTGTGGAGCGGCTCATGCAGCCGCGCGTCCGCCTGCGGCGGGCGCGCGGATGGCTGGCGGTGATACCGCTCGGGGTCGCGCTGGTCCTGGCCCTGGCGAGCGGCCGAGCGGGCGCGACGCAGCGGCCGACGGCCATCGTCCTGGTCGTCGTCGACACCCTGCGCGCCGATCATCTGGGCGTCTACGGCGCCCGGCGGCCGACCTCGCCGCGGCTCGACG
>JBOHWA010001163.1:0-3538 GCA_050735855.1 Binatia bacterium | reverse complement strand
GGCACGTCGGTTGGGCGCGCTTCCCACGCCAGTGCGAACGCATCCAGCCGCTCTCCGGTCGCCTTGAAGCGCCAGGCCGCCGCCGCCGTGCGGCCACCCTCGCCGCTGGCGGCTGCGGGCGTGGTGGCGAGCCACGCGCGCGCCGACGCGACCGCGGCGGGGTCCGGCTCCTCGTGCCAGATGTCGGTCGGTGAGGGCAGGGTGGACGCCGGCGCCGCGTCGCTGGGCGGCGCCGGCGCGCTTGCGCTCAGCGGCGCTGGCGCCGGCAGCCATTCTGGGGCGATGGCCAGGCGCTCCCAGTGCTTGTCGGGCGTCAGCTCGAAGACGCGGTCGTCCGGCGCGGCGGATTGACCCGGCTGCCAGGGCGAGTCGGTGTGACTGGCGAACAGGCGCAGGTACAGCCAGTCGTCCTCCTGCAGGTCGAGGGCGATCGACGGCCGCACCGGGCAGCGCAGGGTATGCGCCGCCAGCACGTCGGCCAGGTGCGGAAAGCCCGGCGCCAGCGCGGCGAGCACCGCGCCGCGCTGCTCGCGCGGCAGCGGCAGACCGTCCTGCCAGAGGCCGCCATCGAACGCGTCGTCGGGGGGCTCGCCGCGCACCAGGGAGACCTCGCCGCCGTGCAGCACGAGGCTCGGATCGGCGCGCCCCAGCCCGTCGCGCGCGCCGCGCAGGTACAACGCCTCGGCCAACGGTGCCTCGCGGCCGTCGCCCCAACGGAAGGCGAGCGCGAGGCGCACCGCATCGCCCTCGCCGGTGCAGACCGGAAGGAGGTCGGCGCGATCGCGGCGGGCGCGCACGGGCTGGCCGGCGACGATGCCGCCGCGCCCGGCGAGCGCGGCGGGGACGTCATCCGCCCAGGTGGCGAGGGGCGATTCGGCCAGCTGCCGGAGGAAGCCGCGCACACCGACGGCGTTGAGCGCGAACAGTGGCGCGTGGACGGAGTCGTACCAGGCGGCGTCGCACAGCAGTTCCAGCCAGAGCTCATGATCGCTCGCCAGCAGGCCGGGCGACTGGCGGCACTGGGCGCGCAGACTGTGCAGGTCGGGCCAGCGGCGCGGCTCGTCGATCAGGCGGGGCGACGTGACCCGCACCTGCAGGGCCAGGCGCAGGCCGCCGACATAGCCGCGCGCCAGGCCGACCACCAGCCGCAGGCGGGTGCTCGGCTCGCGCCGGTGGCGCGCCCCCCAGGCAGCGAGCTGCTGCACGGCCTGTGCGCGCAGGCGGTCGGCGACCCGCGCGGCGAGATCGGGGCGGTCGCGATACGGCTCGAGCTCGGCCGGCAGCGGGCCCGGATGATGGCGCTGTCCCTCCTGTGCCAGACGCCAACAGAGCACGTCGGGATCCGCCTCGACCGTCAGGTCGTTGATCGCCGTCCCGTAGCGGTCGAGCCCGCCGCCGAGGCGGGTGCGCAGGTACTCGATGAGGAGCCGCTGGCGGGCCCACTCGGCGGTCGCCGCGCGCAGCTGCCCGAGCAGGCTGCCGGCGGCGGCGCGGGGCGGCGCGGGATCGCGCCCGCCGGCCCGGAGTGGCGTGGACATGACGACTTCGAGCACGCACCACGCGAGGGCGTACGCGTGCTTGCAGTACGGGGCGGCGGGACAGGTGCACTCGGGGAACCAGTGGCCGCCGACCCACTCCCAGGCAGTCTCGTAGACCTCGCTTCCATAGACCTGGGCGCTGATGCCCGGCGGCTCGCCGCTGAAGCCGTGGATGGCGCCGACCCGATTCGTCGCGGCGTACTGCTGACCGCGCGTGCGCACGGCGGCGCCGAAGCGGCTCATCGCGCCCTGCAGCAGGGCGACCTGCCGGACCGTCAGTTCGCCCGCGGGCAGTGCCCTCGTCGTCGGAGTATTCATTGCTGCAGGGGAAGTCGCTGCGCAGATAGCGATCGGCGCCCTGCTTGTCGAACGCCGGCGGAACACGCGGGCGGCGGGGCGCCACGCGATCACCCGGTTGGCTTCCCCGCCCGGCGCTCGCTACAAGCGCGGCGGTGATGGAGAGCGAGGGCGGCGCGACACTGCTGAGTCTGCGGGCGCGCTGGAGGGTGATCGCCGTCGCCGCGCTGCTGGCGGGGCTGGCCTACGCGTTTCCGCTGCCGGGGATCCCGGAGGAGGGGCGGCGGCTGACGGCGGTGCTGATGATCGTCGTGACGCTGTGGATCGGCGAGGCGTTGCCGCTGGCGGCGACGGCGCTGCTCGGCCCGTCCCTGGCGGTGCTGGTCGGGGTGGCGCCGGTGGAGAAGGCCTTCGCCGCCTTCGGCCATCCGATCGTGCTGCTGTTCATCGGCAGCTTCCTGCTCGCCGGACTGACCTTCAAGTACCGGCTGAACGAGCGCATCGCCTACCGCGCGCTGTCGCTGTCGATCGTCGGCAACGATCCGACGCGCGCCTTCCTGCTGCTCGGCCTGACGACGGCGGCGATCTCGGCCTGGATGAGCAACGTCGCGGTGACCGCGATGATGCTGCCGATCGGCCAGTCGGTGCTGCTGGCGATCACCGGCGGGCGCACGCCGCGCGAGGTGGCGCCGACGTTCGCCGCCGGCATGACGCTGATCGTCACCTATGCCGCGTCGGTCGGCGGTCTGTTCACCCCGGTCGGCACGCCGCCCAACCTGATCGGCATCGGCCTGATGGAACAGGCGACCGGCACGCGCATCGGCTTCCTCGACTGGGTGGGCGAGGTCTTCCCGGTCACCTTGCTCATCCTGCTCTTCATGATGGGCTACTTCGCCTACCTGTTCCGCCACGAGCGTGCCGGGCTGGTCTACGACCGCGCGCAGATGGCGGCGCGCTATGTCGCGCTGGGGCCGTGGCGGCCGGTCGAGAAGCGCGTGCTCACCGCCCTGCTGATCACCGTCGGGCTGTGGATCGTGCCGTCGCTGCTGATCATCGCCCTGCCGGACCTCGGCACCTTCCTCGACGCGCGCCTGCCCGAGGCGGTGGCCCCCGTGCTGGTGGCGGTGCCGCTGTTCTGGATCTCGGCCGGCGGCGGCGACCCGCGCCCGATGCTCGAGATCGACGACCTGGCGGGCATCGACTGGCCGGTGATCGTGCTGTTCGCCGGCGGCATGTGCCTCGGCTCGCTGATGATGCAGGCCGGCGTGGCGACGGCGCTCGGCGAGCTGCTGGCGCGCTACGTGCCCGACGCGGGTAGCCCAGGGCTGGTGTTCGTCTTCTGCCTGCTCGCCATCGTCGTGTCGGAGACCACCTCGAACACCGCCAGCGCCAACATGGTGGTGCCGGTGGTGATGGCGGTGAGCACGCAGGTCGGCGGCGATCCGCTCGCCCTCGGCCTCGCCGCCACCGCCGCGTGCACCTTCGGCTTCATGCTGCCGGTGTCGACGCCGACCAACGCCATGGCCTACGCCACCGGCAACGTCACGCAGCGCGAGATGATCCGCTATGGCATCGTGCTGGACGTGGTCGGCATCGTGCTGTTGACGCTGTGGTTCGGGGTGTTGCGGGGATAGCGCCACGCTTGGAGGGCGCCGGGCCCTCGGCGCCGTGCTCGCCGCGAACACGGCGATTGAATTCAACCC
>JBOHWA010001162.1:0-2257 GCA_050735855.1 Binatia bacterium | reverse complement strand
CCTCGGTGCGGCGCCACTTCCGCGGTGCGGCGGGCGTGCCGCAGCCGGTGCCGCCGGTGCGCTGGGGGCCGGGCGGCCGGCTGCGCGTGCGCGATGACGACGGCAGCCAGGCCTACCTCACCGTGCTGGCGCGCATCGACGCCGATCCGCGCCGCCTGCTGGCCACCGGCGTGGCGGTCGACATCGTCGGCGCCGATCCGGACAGTCGCCTGTTCCAGGAGCTGCGCGAGCGCCTCGGGCTGAGCTACGAGGTCGGCGCGCACATCGAATGGGGACCCGACTGGGCCCTGGCCGTGATCGGCGCCAGCGGCGCGCGCAGCCGCGCCGAGCGCTGGATCGACGCGGTCGCCGCGACCTGTCAACGCGCGGCGCAGGACGGCTTCAGCGCCGACGAGATCGATCGGGCGCGCAAGAAGCTGCGCTACCGCTACGCGCTGCTCGCCGACAGCCGGTTGGAACAGGCGGTGGCGCTGGGCGAGAGTGCGCTGTGGGGCTTCCCGATCCCGCGCGAGACCGAGCGCATCGTCGCGACGCTCACCCCCGCCGAGATCGAGGCCGCCTGGCGGCGGGCGGTCTTCGGCCGCGGCGTGACCGCCGTCCTGCAGTGATCCCGCCGCCGGCCGCGCGCCGGCAACGCAACCTTGACTGGCCGCCGAATCGGAGTAAGCAACGGCCAGACCCGGCGGACGGGCCCCCAGCCGACCGCCCCCAGATGAACAGGGAGTACGACATGCAGCGCGTGGGACGATGGATCCTCGGGACGGTGGTGGTGGCCCTCGGCGTCGTTGGCTGGGTGCCGCGCGGCTCGGCGGACATCCGCTCCGATCAGGCGGCGGCCATCGTCATGTATCCGCTGATTCAGGCCTTCGACCTGGATTTCGTCATCCTGGAAGCGGTCGGCGATACGATCATCCAGCTGAGCAACACCTCGACCCAACCGGCAGCGGCGCACTGTTTCTACGAGAACGCCAACGCCCACTGCTCCAATACCGGTGCGGTCTGCACCCGTGCCATCGAATGCTGCGAGGGCGACGGCTGCGGCATCTGCGCGCCGGGCTGGAACGAGATCGACTTCCATGTCCGCATCACCCCGCGCCAGCCGCTCGGCTGGAGCGCGACGCATGGCATGCAGGGATTTGGCTCGGATTTTGGCAAGTTCAAGCTCGACGGCGTCGTCCTGCAGGGCATCGGTGGCTCGAGCAACGCCACCAGCAGCATCCCGCCGCTGCCCGAGAGCCCCTTCATCGGCAGTCTGACCTGTGTCGCCGTCGACGAGATCACCGGCGTGCCGGTCGACCGCAACGTCCTCAAAGGCGAAGCGACGCAGGAGGTCCGCGCCGCCGACTTCGGCGCGACCGTGAGCTTCGATGTGCACAAGCACAACGCGGTCGGCATCCAGGCGATCGCCGGCGCGGTGAACGACGACCGCGAGCTGATTCTCGGCGGCGTCGACGCCGAGTACAACGGGTGCCCGAGCCACCTCATCGTCAACCACGTGTTCGACCGCGGCCAGAACCCGGTCAGCGGCGAGCCGGCGACGACGCGCGTCGCCCTGGTGCCGTGCGCGCAGAACCTGCGCACCCAGGTCCCCGGCAGCGCGGTGGTGCAGTATCTGGTCTACAACGAGTTCGAGCAGCGCTTCTCGACCAGCAAGACGGTCGAGTGCCAGCAGTACCAGCCATTGTCGACCATCGACACGACACAGCCCGAGCGCTCGATCTTCAGCGCCGGTGTGGCCGGCACGCTCTACGGGCAGTCGCGCCTCAACCCGCTCGGCAGCGGCTTGCTGGGCATCGCGGTCGAGGGCTACGGCCTGGCGACCGACTCGGTCGCCGGCGGCGTGGCGATGCACAGCGCGTCGACCAACCTGCACTACCAGGGCGACCGGGTGGCGGCGGACGTCATCGCACTGCCCTGACCGGGCACGGCACGCGTCAGTCGGCGGCGGCCGGCGCGGAGGCCTGCAGGCGATCGAGCGCGTCGATGCGCCGCAGTTCGGCGCCGCTGAGGTGGCGCGCCCGCAGGGCCTCGACCGCCTGCTGGCGGTCGGGGCTCGCGGCGTCGATGGCGGCCCGCTCGTGCCGATAGGCTTCGACGCGTTGATCCCACGCGGCGCGTCGCTGGTCGAGTTCCGCCAGCCGTGCGGCGGCCGCCGCGCCCACCGTCTGTTCGCGCAGGGCGGCGATCTCCTGCGGCGAGCCGCCGGCGGCGCGCAGGGCGGTCTCGTCGCGGCCGAGCCGCAGCGGTAGCGTCGACG
>JBOHWA010001161.1:0-6860 GCA_050735855.1 Binatia bacterium | reverse complement strand
TATCTGGTCGTCGAACGCATCCTGCACGCCGCCTCGGTCACCGGTGCGGACGCAATCCATCCCGGCTACGGCTTTCTGGCCGAGAACGCCGAGTTCGCGGCGCGCTGTGCGGAGGCCGGGCTGACCTTCATCGGACCGCCGGTGGATGCGATCCGGCGCAGGGGGAGCAAAGTCGGCGCGCGCGAGATCATGGCCAAGGCGGGCGTGCCGACGGTGCCGGGCGTCTCCGGGGCGGGGCTCGACGACGCCGCGCTGGCCCAGGCGGCGGCAAAGATCGGCTTTCCGCTGCTCATCAAGGCGTCGGCCGGCGGCGGCGGCAAGGGCATGCGGCTGGTGCGCGAGCCGGCGGCACTGGCTGAGGCGATCGCGGTGGCGCGCCGCGAGGCGACGCGCGCCTTCGGCGACGACACGCTGCTGGTCGAGCGTTATCTGGACGAGCCGCGCCACATCGAGCTGCAGATCTTCGGCGACACCCACGGCCGCGTCGTGCATCTCGGCGAGCGCGAGTGCTCGATCCAGCGCCGCTTCCAGAAGATCATCGAGGAGGCGCCGTCGACGGCCGTCGACGGCGGCCTGCGCGCCGCCCTCGGCGCGGCGGCGGTCGCCGCGGGCCGGGCGATCGGCTACACCGGCGCCGGGACGGTCGAGTTCATTCTCGATCGCGACGGCCGCTTCTACTTCCTCGAGGTCAACACCCGGCTGCAGGTCGAGCACCCGGTGACCGAGGCGATCACCGGCCTCGACCTGGTCGAGCTGCAGATTCGCGTCGCGAGCGGCGAGCCGCTGCCGTTCACCCAGGAGAGCCTGCGCATCGACGGCCATGCGATCGAGGCGCGCCTCTACGCCGAGGATCCCGCCAACGACTTCCTGCCGTCGACCGGCCGCATCGAGATCTGGCAGCCCGCCGCGCTGCCAGGCGTGCGCTACGACAGCGGCGTCGAGGCGGGGAGCGAGGCGACGGTGCACTACGACCCGCTGCTGGCCAAGGTGATCGCGCACGCGCCGACGCGCGACGAGGCCAGCGCCCGGCTGGGCCAGGCGCTGGGCCGGCTCGGGATCGCCGGGGTGACCACGAACCGCGACTTCCTGCTTGCGGTGCTGGCGCACCCCGAGTTCAGGGCCGGAGCGATCGACACGCATTTCATCGAGCGCTGTCTCCCCGCCGACGCCCGGGTCGTGGCGCGCGATGCGGCGGCCGCCCGCGTCCATGCCATCGCCGCGGCACTCTTCGCCCACGCCCGGCGCCGCGCGGCGCCCGGCCCGCTGCCGGCCAGCATCCCCTCCGGTTGGCGCAACAACCGCTGGCGGCCGCAGGATGTCAGCTATCGGCTCGGCGGCGAGACGATCGACGTGCGCTACGTCGCGCAGTCGGGCGATCGCTTCACCGTCGAGGCGGGCGGTAGCGAGTCGCACGTCCACCTCGCCGGCGCGACCGCGCACAGCCTGGCGCTGGAGATCGACGGCCTGCGCCGCGCCTTCACCGTCGCCACGCGTGGCGACCAGATCTTCGTCCACGGCCCGCTCGGCAGCGCCGCACTGAGCGAGCTGCCGCGCTTCCCCTCGCGCTGGAACGAGGACATGGCCAGCGGTTGCCTGGCGCCGATGCCCGGCATCGTGCGCCAGCTGCTGGTCGCCGCCGGCGACAAGGTCGAGAAGGGCACCGTGATGCTGATCCTCGAGGCGATGAAAATGGAGCACCCCCTGGTCGCCAACGCGCCGGGCACGGTGACTGAGGTGCGCGTCGAAGTGGGCCAGATGGTCGACCCCGACGCGGTGATGATCGTCATCGAGCCCAACTGACCTGAGAGGAGCTTTCACCGCGGAGACGCGGAGTCGCGGAGACGGGGTGCGAAGGAAGTGTCTAAGACTCTTGGGCCGGATTCTCTCTGTTTGTGGCCAGGTTCGACCGGGCAGCCACCTGACGGTTCCGAAGCCTCCGGGCCTCCGCGTCTCCGCGGTGAATTCTGTGTCTTCTGACTCTGAGGATCGATGATGGCAAATACTCAGTACGAAATCCGCGGGCGGGCAGGGTGGATCACGCTCGATGCGCCGCAGAGTCGCAACGCGCTGTCGGCGGAGCTGATCGTCGAGCTCGACGCGCACCTGCGCGCCGCGATGGCGGACGACGCGGTGCGCGTCGTGGTCCTGACCGGCAACGGTCCGGCGTTCTGCGCCGGCGCCGATCTGAAGACCGGCGGCGGCGGGGCGGTGGCGCGCGATGGGGCGCCGCGCAATCCCTTCATCGAGATCCTCAAGCTGATGTGGGACGGGCCGAAGCCGGTGATCGCCGCCGTCAATGGCCACGCCTTCGGCGGCGGCCTCGGATTGGTGGCGGCGGCCGACATCGCCATCGCCGCCGAGTCGGCCAAGTTCGCCTTCAGCGAGGTGCGCATCGGCGTCATCCCGGCGATGATCTCGGTGGTCGTGTTGCGCAAGCTCGGCATCCATCAGGGCATGCGCCTGTTCCTCACCGGCGAGACCTTCGATGCCCCGCGCGCGCTTGGCTACGGCCTGCTGCATCGCGTCGTCACGCCGGCCGGGTTGCGCGCCGCCGTCGAGGCGGACGTCGCCGCCATCGCCCTCGGCGGCCCCAACGCGGTGCGCGAGGCCAAGCGCCTGGTGCGCACCATCCCGGACCTGTCGATGGACGAAGGCTTCGCGATGACCCAGGCCAAGATCGCCGAGCTGTTCGCCTCGCCCGAGGCGGCGGAAGGCATGATGGCGTTCGGCGCCAAGCGCAAACCGTCGTGGGCGGCGGACGACACGTGACCAGTGACCGGGCACGCTGCTGTCCGCGGAGGAGCGATGACTGACGTCCTGCGTATCGCCAACTGCAGCGGCTTCTACGGCGACCGGCTGAGCGCCGCGCGCGAGATGGTCGAGGGCGGGCCCATCGACGTGCTCACCGGCGACTACCTCGCCGAGCTCACGCTGATGATCCTGCTCAAGGATCGCTTCAAGGACGCCAACCTGGGCTACGCGCGCACCTTCCTGCGCCAGCTCGAGCAGATCGCCGCGACCTGCGCGGCGCGCGGTATCAAGATCGTGGTCAACGCCGGCGGCCTCAACCCGGCGGGCTGCGCCGACGCGGCGCGGGCCGTGTACGAGAAGCTCGGCCTGCGCGCGCTGGTGGCGCATGTCGACGGCGACGATCTGATGCCCACGCTCGCCACGCTGCAGGAGGCGGGCGAGCGCTTCATGCACCTCGACAAGGGTACGCCGCTGGCGGCGCTCGAGGCGCCGGTGATGAGCGCCAACGCCTATCTCGGCGGCTTCGGCATCGCCGCCGCGCTCGAGCGCGGGGCCGACGTGGTCATCTGCCCGCGCGTCACCGACGCGGCGTTGGTGGTCGGCCCGGCAGCGTGGAAGTTCGGCTGGCGGCGCGACGACTGGAACGCGCTCGCCGGCGCCGTTGTCGCCGGCCACATCATCGAATGCGGCGCGCAGTGCACCGGGGGCAACTACAGCTTCTTCGCCGAGGTGCCGCGCCTGCACCGGCCCGGATTTCCGATCGCCGAGATGCGCGCCGACGGCAGCTGTGTGATCACCAAGCACCCGGGCACGGACGGCATGGTGTCGGTCGGCACCGTGACCGCCCAGCTCCTCTACGAGATCGGCGGCGCGCGCTACCCCAACCCCGACGTCACCGCGCGCTTCGACACCATCCGGGTCGCCGCGGACGGCCCCGATCGCGTCCTGGTCAGCGGCGTGCGCGGCGAGCCACCGCCGCCGACCACCAAGGTGTGCATCAACCACGCCGGCGGGTGGAAGAACTCGATGACCTTCATCCTCGCCGGCCTCGACATCGACGCCAAGGCGCGCCTCGCCGAGGAGACGCTGTGGGACCTCGTCGGCGGCCGCGCCCAGTTCGCCGAATCGCGCGCCACCCTGCGTCGCGGCGATCGCCCCGACCCGGCCAGCAACGAGGAAGCGTTCGCCTATCTGACCGTCGCCGTGCGCGACCCCGATCGCGACAAGGTCGGTCGCCGCTTCAGCAACGCCGCCATCGAGATGGCTCTCGCCAGCTATCCCGGCTTCACCGGCACCGGCCCGCCGGGCGATGCCTCGCAGGTCGGCGTCTTCTGGCCGGCGCTGGTCGCTTCCGAGGCGGTTCCGCATCGCGTCGTCATCGGCGAGGAGAGCATCGCCATCCCCCCGGTCGCGCTGCCCGCTTCCTTCGATGCCCTGCCGCTTCCCGCTTCGGCGTCAGGCACGCCGCCAACCGGCCCGACGCGCGACGTCCCCCTCGGCACCATTTGCGGCGCGCGCTCCGGCGACAAGGGCGGCAATGCCAACGTCGGCGTCTGGGTGCGCAGCGCGGAAGGCTACGCGTGGCTCGCCACCTTCCTCACCGTGGACCGTCTGCGCGCCCTGCTCAGCGAGGCCCGCGACCTCGAAGTCGAGCGCCACCCGCTGCCCAACCTCCTGGCCGTCAACTTCGTCATCAAGGGCCTGCTCGGCGACGGCGTCGCCGCCTCCCTGCGCAGCGACCCCCAAGCCAAGACCCTCGGCGAGTACCTGCGCGCCAAAGTTGTGCCCATCCCGGTCGCGCTGCTGACCTGATCCTCCTGCGCCGGGTTGTCAAAGACTATCGACCTACACCTTCGATGCGCGTCTTGATCAGCACCACGCTGTAGGGGTGCCACGTCGACACGTTCCAAAAGACGTCCGCCGCCGGGCCGCCGGCCGCGGTGCTGCGGTCGCGCGTGTAGCTGTCGATGATGTTGGCGCCGTACAGGTAGCCGCCGCCGGCGCGATCGACGAACTCCAGGCAGGCTGGACGGATCGGCGGCGTCGGTGGGGGGAGGCAGCCGGGGACCGCTTGTTTGCCGCACACCATGTCGCCGGCAGCCTGATCGTTGGTGAAGACCGGCAGCGGTTCGCTCCAGGTACCCCAGGGATCTGCAGCGAGGCGGGCATGCAGCGCGCCGGGCACCGGCTGCGACTGTCCGGCGTTGGGGTTGCGATTGGCGAAGTCGACGGTGCTGCCGCCGTAGATCATCAGCCAGCGCTTGAGCGGGGCGATCCAGCTGACGGCGGCCTGGTCGACGGGATCGAACTCGCCGCTGTACAGCGGCGCCGCGTCGGCCTGACTCGAGCCGAAGGTTGGTCGCGCGCCGGTCACCCCGGTGAGATAGCGCGGCTCGAAGATGGCTCGGCCGTCGGCGATCTGTATCGGCAGCGGCAGGTGCATGAAGTACGGCGGCGCCTCGCCCTCCTCGGTCTGGTCGTCGAATCCGGGCCGGCCCCACATGAGGAGGGCGCCGTCGCCGGGCGCGTAGTTGCGGCGCGCGGCGCGGGTCTCGTCGAAGGCGCGCACCGTGCGGGCGGTGAGATTGAAGTACTTGTTGGTCAGGAACATGGCGCGGCTGACGTACGCCGCCGGCCCGACGCGCTCGGCAAAGTGGAGATAGTACGCCAGCCGGGCGTTGCCGCGTCGGGTGCTGTTCGTATCGAGGCACAGCGGTTGTGCATTGATGAAGCCGCAGGAGAGGTCGGCCGCCTGCGGCGAGAGATCGGACGGGCAGGGCGCGCCGGTCGTCGCGTCGGACTGGGAGCAGGGTTGTCCGCCGGCGACGATGAAGACGCCCCACTCGCGGACCCCGTCGTGGAAGGCGGCGACCGGTGTGTTCAGCGGCCCGAGCGGGACGGCGACGCCGTCCCAGCGGTGCAGCTCGATCGGGGCAAAGGCGTTGCCCGCGTCGTTGACGGCGAAGGTGAGCGCCGGACACTCGGCGTCGGGCAACGACTGCGACGCATCGAACCCGGCCCAGTCGTTGGGCGGCAGCGCCAGGGTGGCGACCGAGTCGTCGTTGACCTGAATCGGGCAGATGTCGATGCGCTGCCAGGTATCGCCGAACAGCATCGTGATGACGCCGTTGCGCTCGTAGGTGAACCCGAGATCGGTGCCGAACGCCCGCACCGGCGGGGTGGGCGGAAACGCGGCCGCGGCGACGTCGCGCGCCGGCACCAGCGCGCAGAGTCGCGTGGTGGAGTAGCCGAACTCCGTCGTGCCCCCGCCGCCCCCGCTGCTGTTGCCGCAGGCGGTGGCAACGGTCGCGAGCCCAGCGGCGGCGAGCACCGATGCGAAGGACCGGCCGGCACCTCGTGGCATCATGCTGCCTCCTCCCGACGCGCCCGGCTGTTGCGGCGCAACGGCGTCTGCCGCCGCCGCGCTACTTGCGATCGAGCCGCGCGCCGAGGGTCACGTTGCCATCGGCGTTCGACGTCCAGTTGCACAGCAGCAGCTCGACAGTGAGCTTCTTGCCGATGAACTCGCCGGGGTAGGCGGCCTCGGCGGCTTCGAGGTCGATCCAGGCGCTGCCGGAGGCGCCGGGCAGGCCGAAGCCTTCGGTGCCGAAGTGTTCGGGCAGAAAGCCGCTGCCGCCGAACGACGTCTCCCAGCCCGGGTCGGTCGGCTGCATGCGGTGGCCGTTCACCTTGAACGTCGCGGCATAGCCGACCGTCGTCACATCGCTGACGCCGGTGACCTGGACCGTGGCGTCGGCGACCAGCAGGCGCTTGTGAAGTCCCTTGGTCAGCTCGACGCTCAACACCGACCCCGGGCACTCCGTCAGGCTGAACTTCGGAAACACGAACACGGTGCGCGTCGCACGGGCCGACAGCTTGCCGGGTCCGCTGTTGGCATCCGCAGCGATGGCAGGGCCGGCCAGGCCGAGCGCGGTGACCAACGCAACCAGCCGAATGATACGTGCGTGCATGTGCTCTCCCCCTCTCGAGCCTTAGGCTTCCTGCTAGATTGAAGTCAACCGCGGGGTAGTGGCTCGTTTTGAGCCTCAGGTCAGCCTCGCTGTGAGCCACGCTGCCGGCGAGTGGCAGCCTGGTGGAGGGCGCCGGTC
>JBOHWA010001160.1:0-1827 GCA_050735855.1 Binatia bacterium | reverse complement strand
GCCGTGCGGCAGGCGCGCGCCGGGCCGGCTCGAGGGGACGAACTCGCGCACGCGATTGCCGATCGACGGCGGCGGGCTGCCGTCGGGGAGCAGCGCGCCGCTCTCGTACGCGTAGCCGAGCTGCAGGCCGAGCATGTCGAAGTGCTCCGCCTGCTGCGCGATGACGTCGGCCACGGCGCCGCGCCGGAGCGGGTCGCCGAGGATCGCGGCGAAGTTCCGCCGCGACTCCTCCGCGTCCAGGCTGAAGCCGAGGGCGCGCGGCACTTCCATCAGGCGCACGGCATTCTGCAGGCTCTGCTCGGCGTTGTACTGCCCCACCGGCCGCCGCTCGCGCTCGTAGGAGTCGAGCAACGCCGGCGGCGCCGTGCCGGCGAGCACGGCGGCCAGCTTCCAGGCCAGGTTGTGCGCGTCCTGCACGCCGGTGTTGAGGCCGAGGCCGCCGGTGGGCGGAAAGCGGTGCGCCGCGTCGCCGACCAGGAAGATGCGCTCGTCGCGATAGCGCTCGGCCACCTGACAGGTCATCACCCACGGCGAGATGGTACGGATCGTCAGGTCGACCCGATGCGGCGCCATCGCGCGCCGCACCAGGGCTTCGCAGCGTGCGGCGTCGAAGCTCTCGACCGCCTCCTGCTCAGCATCCCACGTGTGCATGAAGACCCACTCGCGATCGATGTCGTGGGCGACGAAGACGCCGCCGCAGTCGGGGTCGCTGACAAAATAGAGGACGCCGGGACAGTCGCGCACCAACGGCCGCAGGTCGGCCTCGAAGTGGATCATGACGAAGCTCTGCAGCCGCTCGGGTCCGATCGGCGCGATGCCGAGCGATGTGCGCACCGGGCTGCCGGCGCCGTCGGCGGCCACGACATAGCGGCTGCGGATCTCGTAGTCGCGGCCGGTCGCCTCGTCGGAGACGCGCGCGGTGACCCCATCGGCGTCGGCCGCAGCCGACCGCCAGCGATGGCCGTAGCGCGGCGGCGGGCCGCCCGCGGCGCGCAGCGCCTCGAGCAGGATCGGCTCGAAGCGATGCTGTGACAGGTTGCGCAACGGCGTCGGCGTGACGGCGAGCACCTCGTCCTCCTGCCGCTCGTACGGCAGCCGCCCGAGCACTTCGCCACCGAGGCGGGCCACCCAGTAGGTGGCGCCGGCGTCGGCCGGTGGCCGCGCCGCCGCCGCGATCGCCGCCATGTCGACCCCGGCCTGGCGGCAGATCTCGAACGTCCGCGCGTTGATCGCATGCGCCGCCGGCGCCCGCTGCGGCCCGCCGCGCCGCTCGACGATGCACGCCTCCACCCCCAGCCGGCGCAGCAGCAACCCGCTCATCACCCCAGCCGGCCCCGCCCCGACGATCAGCACCGGTACCTCAATCCGTTCCATGTTGACCTCGTAGTTCTATGCGGGGATTTAGGACAGGACTTTTCACCGCGGAGACGCGGAGCAGCGGAGACGGCTGCGAAAGCGCGTCGCGCGCTGCGTCGCCGGTCCCCGAGTTGATCGGTCAGTGGAACGGCGGGGCGGCGCTTCTCAAGCAGTCTGTCTCCTCCCCTCCGCGCCTCCGCGGTGAAACGCTTTTCTCGCTACAGCAGCCCCGCGTAGGCACCGCCATCGAGTTGCAGGTTCTGCCCGGTGATAAAGCCCGCTTGGCTGCCGCAGAGGAAGGCGCAGGCGTCGCCGACTTCGCCCGGCCGGCCCAGGCGACCGGCGGGGATGGTGGCGCGGATGCGGTCGTAGGCTTCCTCGACCGAGATGTTGTTGAGCGCGGCGGTCAGGCCGGCCATCTGTTGCTGGCGGTCGGTGTCGATGCGCTCCGGCAGCAGGTTGTTGATCGTC
>JBOHWA010001159.1:0-5956 GCA_050735855.1 Binatia bacterium | reverse complement strand
CGCTGGCGCCGGTCTGCGGCGCGATGAAGGCGATCTGCGGCGGCGCCGCATCGGCCGTGACCAGCAGCGCGGCGGTGACCGTGATGCGGTTCTGCGCCCCGTCGTAGGCGGAGACGGTCAGCGTCGCGGTCTGGCCGGCGCTGATCATGGCGGCGCTCACCGACGCGGTCCATTGGCGGCGCACGGCGTCATAGCTGGTCGTCAGCGCCGTGGTGCCGCGCAGCGGATCGCTCAGGCTGGCGACGATGCGGTCGATGCGCACGTTGTCGCTCGCTTCGCCGAGCAGGGCGAAGCCGTCGACGTCGACGCTGGCACCGCTGACCGGGCTGAGCAGGCTGAGCAGGGGTGGGGTCACGTCGAGCGGCTGCCCAACGGCGCGCACGATGCGCATCAGCACCGCCTGCTCCTGCTGCACGAGCTGGCTCCAGTATTCCTTGTTGTTGCCGAACGGGTTGCTGGCGCGGAAGGCGTAGACGCGCTCGCTGGCGCGCGGCGCCGGCGGCTGCTGGCGGCTCAGGGTCTGGCTGACGCCGGGCAGATCGAACCAGACGGTGCCGGTGGCGTCGGCGGTGCCCTCGCCCACCCAGACGCGGGTGCCGTCGGGCAGCTTCTCGTAGGCGACGATCTTCTTGCCGGCGAGCGGGACGTTGTTGTCGCCGTCGATCAACGTCACCGGCACGGTGGCGACGCGGAAGTAGACGTCGCCGGGCGCGTCCGCCGCATCGCTGGTGATGCCGGCGCCGAACGGCTTGGCGTAGAACACGTAGCGGCGGCCACTGCCGAGGCCGTCGAGATCGAAGACGGCGACGCCGCCCGCATCGGTGACCACCTCGCGCACCCACGCGGTCTCATTGTTGGGCAGCAGCTCGCGCGCCGTCACGCCGACCTGGGCGATCGGGGCGCCGCTGACGCCGTTGATCAACGCCAGTCGCAACGGTGCGTTACCGACGACGAAGGTGACGTTGCCCTCGGCGGTGAGCTCGGCGCCGCGCCGCGTGCCGTTGTCGATCGTGCTGCGCGCCTCGAGTTGGTAGCGCCGGCCGCTGCCCAGGCCCGGCAGGTCGAAGCGGGCCATGCCCTTCGCATCGGTGTACCCCTGCGCGCGCCAGGGCCGCGTGCCGTCGGGCAGCAGCTCGTAGGCCGACACCTTGGCGTTGACCATGATCGCGCCGGTGGCGCCGCTGATGAGCGTCACCTTGAGCGTGCCGACGCGGAAGGTGAACGGGCCGGTCTGCGTGATCGCGTCGCTGTAGACCGTGCCGGTGTTGTACGGCTCGCTGCTGAGGACGTAGGTGCGCCCGGCACCGAGGCCGTCGAGGTCGAACGAGACCTGCCCGTTGGCGTCGGTCATGCGCTGCGAGGCCCAGCGCAGCGAGCCGTCGGCGCGGCGCTCCCAGGCGGTGACGTTGAGCGCGGTCTGCGGGCTGCCGTTGATGCCGTTGCGCACGGTGACGACCAGCGGGGCGTTGCCGACCTTGAAGATGTGCTGGCCGAGCGCGGTGATGTCCTGGCTGCGCCGCGTGTTGCCATCGATCAGACCCTTGGCTTCGAAGACGTAGACGGTGCCGCGGCCGAGGCCGGGCAGGTCGAACAGGATGACGCCGCGATCGTCGGTGGTGCCCTGCTTCACCCAGGTGGTGCTGCCGTCGGGGTTCTTGGCCAGCGCCGTGACCTTGATGCCGACCAGCCGCGCGCCGTCGATCGGGCTGAGCGCCGTCAGCTCGACGGTGCCGAGCTTGAAGTCGACGATGCCGGGCTCGCGCAACTCGTCGCTGTAGACGGTGCCGCCGTTGTAGGGCGTGGCGTACAGCACGAAGGTCTGGCCGGTGCCGAGGCCGTCGAGGTCGAACACGGTGGTGCCGGTGGCGTCGGTGGTGCGCTGCGCGACCCACTCGAGCGCGGAGCCGTTCTTGCGGTTGGCGGTCACCTTGAGGTTGGCGATCGGATCGCCGCTGAGGCCGTTGGTGACCCGCACCCGCAACGGCGCACGGCCGACGGCGAAGGTGTAGCGCCCGGTGCCGGGCAGCGGATCGCTGCGTTTGGTCGAGCCGTCCCACGGGCTCTTGGTCTCGAGCACGTAGGTCTTGCCGTTGCCGAGGCCGGGCAGGTCGAAGCGGATGACGCCGCGCGTGTTGGTGCGGCCGCCGGCGAACCAGGTCAACTTGCCGTCGGCGGCGCGCTCGAGCGCGGCGACGTCGACCGAGCCGAGCGGCGTGCCGTCGGCGCCGTTGACCACCGTGACCTCGAGCTTGCCGACGCGGAACGTGTAGTCGCCCGGGGCGCTGAGCAGGTCGCTGCGCGCGCGGCCGGTGTCGAACGGCCAGCAGGCGACGAAGTACTGGCGCCCGCTGCCCAGACCGGGCAGATCGAAGTTCGCTTTGCCGGCGGCGTCGGTGGTGCGCCAGCTCACGTCGCGGGTCGAACCATCGGCGAGCTTCTCGTAGGCGCCGACGCTGATGCCCGGCATGATGGCGCCGCTCAACGCGTCGACCACCGTCACCCTGAGCGGCGCGTTGCCGACCACGAAGGTCATCGCGCCTGGCTGGGTGACGTCGTTACTGTATTTGTTGGTGCCGTCGACGACGCTCTTGGCGCGCAGCACGTAGGTGCGGCCGCGGCCCAGCCCGGCCAGGTCGAAGCGCACCACCGCGCTGGCGTCGGTGTTGGCGCCCTTGACGTAGGGCTGGCTGCCGTCGGCGAGCTTCTCGTAGACGTCGACCTTGGTGTTGGCCAGCGGCGCGTTGCTGCCGCCGGCGACGACGCGCACCGAGAGCGCGCCGACCTTGAAGAAGAACTCGCCCGCGGCGCGCAGATCCTCGCTCTCGCTGGTCAGGCCGTTGAAGGCCTTGACCTTGAGCACATAGGGGCGCCCGGCGCCGAGGCCGTCGAGGTCGAAGACGGCGCGGCCGACGCTGCTGGTGGTCTTGTTGCGGCGCCATTGCAGGCTGCCGTCGGCGACGCGCTCGTAGGCGTCGACGACCAGGTTGGCGAGCGGCGCGTTGCTGATCGCATCGAGCAGCGTCACCGTCAGCGGGGCGTTGCCGACCACGAAGGTGAACCCGCCGCTGTCGCGGATCTCATTGCTGCGTTTGGTCGAGCCATCCCAGGGGCTGGTCGCCTCGAGGACGTAGATACGCCCGCTGCCGAGGCCCGGCGGGTCGAAGATGATCAGGCCGTTGGCGTCGGTGGTGCCGCTGGCGGCGCTGTTGAAGGTGCCGTCGGCGAGCTTCTCCTTCAGCGACACACGGGTCGCGGCGAGCGGTGCGTTGCTGCCGCCGGCGACGACGCTGACCGGCATGGTGCCGACGACAAAACGGAAATTGCCGGCCTGGCCGACATCGGCGCTCTGCACCGAGCCGCCGTTGTACGGCGTTGTCACGAAGGCGAAGCGCACACCAGTCGACAGACCGGTGAGCTGAAAGGTGGCGCGGCCGGAGGCGTCGGTCGTCTTGGTGGCAAAGCCGGCATAGGCGTCGCCGGTGCGCTTGCGGGCGCTGACCGACAAGTTGGCCAGCGGCTGCTGCGAGAGCGCGTTGACCACCTGGAGGGTCACGGTGTCGCCCGCAATCGGCGTCGCCGTCGGCACGACCGCGCCCGCGCGCGCCGCGCTCAGGCAGGCGACGAGCAGCGCCACGCCGCAGGCGAGAGGCCGCAAGTAGCATGTGAACCGGCCGGTTGCTGCTGGCTGTCGTCGGTGCGTCGGTCGCTCGCTCATCGTTCGTGCCGCCTCGCTGGTCTCGACGCGGGCCCGGCACGCGCTGCGGCGACTGCCGAACACCACCACTGCCCCGCCCCACGTCTGGTTGCGCTTTCTATGAGAGCAAGAGACGGGCCGGATTGTTGCACCGCTGCTCTCCGGATCGGCGGCCGCGAGGTGACGTGCGTCTTGCGCCGTACAGCGTCGACATTCTCACGCCGCGCCGCCGCGCAGCGCCGCGAATTGGCACTGCCGCACGCGGCACCGATCGCGTCCGCTAGCCCTGGCAATGGCGCGCCCGGCGTGCGACATGCACCCGCTCAGACCACAGGAGGACGCCATGAACACCGATCACTGTCTGCTCGAACGCGAGGGGCACATCCTGATCGTCACCCTCAACCGACCCGAGGCGAAGAACGCCCTGAGCAGCGGCATGCTGGCGGGGATGTACAAGGCGTGGCGCATGCTCGACGACGACCCCGCCCTGCGCGCCGCCATCCTCACCGGGCGGGGCGACGTCTTCTGTGCCGGCGCCGACCTCAAGTCGATGGGCGCCGGGGAGACCGACGACGAATTCATGCAACTGATGAGCGAGGTGCCGGACATCCACTGGCAGGCCCTGCTGCGCCACAACCGCCCGCGCAAGCCCATCATCGCCGCGGTGGAGGGCTATGCGGTCGCCGGCGGCACCGAGATCCTGCAGGGCACCGACATTCGCGTCGCCGCCGAGGACGCGGTCTTCGGCGTCACCGAAGCGCGCCGCGGGCTCTTCCCCCTCGGCGGCTCGTCGGTGCGCCTGCGCCGCCAGATCCCCTACACCCTGGCGGCGGAGATCCTGCTCACCGGGCGGCACGTCAGCGCGGCGGAGGCGCTGCGTTTCGGCCTGGTCGGCCGGCTGGTGCCGCACGGCCAGGCGCTCGCCGAGGCGAAGAAGATCGCCGCCGACATCTGCGACAACGGCCCGCTGTCGATCCAGGCGCTGATGCAGATGCTGCGCGAGGTGGACGAGAGCGTCAGCGAGGCCGACGGGCTGGCACGCGAGCTCGAGGTCGGCAGCCCGGTCTTCGGCACCAGCGATGCCCGCGAGGGCATGAAGGCGTTCAAGGAGAAGCGCAAGCCGGTCTACACGGGCGAGTGACGGGGGGCGATCGTGACCACCCTGCCGCCCAACACCCCGATCATCGTCGGCGTCGGCTTCAGACAGGAACGGCACGACGATCCGACGCAGTGCGCCGAGGCCTATCAGCTGATGGTCGGCGCCGCGCGCGATGCCGCCGCCGATGCCGGGTGCGCCGACCTGCTCGGGCAGATCGAGTCCATCTCGGTCACCCAGGGGCTGTGGCTCTACCCCAATCCCGGCCGACTGATCGGCGCGGCGCTGGGCTGCCCGACGGCGCGCAGCATTCTCGCCGGCCTCGGCGTGCTGCAGCTGACGCCGCTCGACGACCTCTGCCGGGCGATCGCGGCCGGCGAGCAGGACGTCGGCCTGGTCACCGGCGGCGAGGCGAAGTATCGCGCGCTGCGCAGCAGCCTGACGCGGACGCCGGTCGTCGACACCGCGCAGGACGAGCACACGCCGCGGCCCGACGTGCACCACACGTCGGTTGACCCGGCCTGCTCCGACCTGGAAACCGAACGCGGCCTGCTCGGGCCGATCGCGCTGTTCGCCGTCATCGAATCAGCCCTGCGCCACCACCGCGGGCTCTCCGTCGACGCGCATCGCGACGCGCTGGCGCAGCTCTATGCCGACTTCAGCCGGGTGGCGGCCGCCAACCCGCATGCCTGGTCGCGGCAGGCGGTGCCGGCGGCGGAGATTCGCGACCCATCGGCGACCAATGCCATGCAGGCGTTTCCCTACACGACGCGCCACTGCAGCCAATGGAACGTCAACCTCGGCGTCGCGATCCTCGTCTGCTCGGCCCGCCGGGCGGAGCAACTGGGCCTGCCGCGGGAAAGGTGGATCTTCCCCCTGGCGGCGGTCGAGTCGCGCCACGTGGTGGTGCTGGCACAGCAACGGCACCTGCACAGTCACACAGGAACGGTGATGGCCGGCGAGCGCGCGCTCGCCCTGGCCGGCGCGGATATCGGCGACGTCACGGCGGCGGAGCTCTACAGCTGCTTTCCTTCCGCGCTCCAATCGTTCGCGCTCGACCTGCGCCTGCCGGCGGACTGCCCGCCGACCGTCACCGGCGCGATGCCGTTCGCCGGCGGACCCTTCAACCACTTCAGCCTCGAAGGCGTCGCGCGCATGGTCGAGGT
>JBOHWA010001158.1:0-1618 GCA_050735855.1 Binatia bacterium | reverse complement strand
CCTCATTTGTATGGCCGAAGCGCTGGGCAAGGTGCTCGGGGATCGCATCGCCGTCGCCGCCGTGGTGGCGGCGCCGCCGTCCGGACGCCGCGCGGCGCCCACCGCGTTCGCCGCGGCCGTCGTCGCGCAGATCGCGCAGCCCAGCGCGGCGCCGTACACGGTCGTGTGTGTCGGCGGATCGCCAGCACGGGGTTGACTTCGATCCGCGCCTTGGTAAGTTTCGGCGCGTCAAAGTTGGTGAGGAGTCGGCTAATTGGTAAGCCACCTGACTCTGAATCAGGCGATTGTAGGTTCGAGTCCTACCTCCTCAGCTCAGTGATAAAAGTCGTCGCGGCGAGCGTGTTGCTCGAGCGGCACGAAGATGAGCCGGGCACCGATACCCGGCTCATCGCGTGTCTCAGCCGCAAAAGTCGCGCAAACTCCCACATACGGTCCCATCGTCTAGCGGCCTAGGACACCGGCCTCTCACGTCGGTAACACGGGTTCGATTCCCGTTGGGACCATTTCACGTTTCAAGGGTTTTCGGCGGAAACTGCGAACCTGGCCTTCAAGGTTCATGGTTTTCGACCGCCCTTGGGCGCCGCAGGCCGATCGGCATCGCTGCCGACCGTTGGGTCGGGCAGCTTGAGCTGCGCCGCGGCATCGCCGACCAAGAACCGACCGTAGAGTTTGCGCGTCTCCCCGAAGGAAACGCCGATTCGAGGAACGGCAATCCGCAGGTGGTCCGCGACGGTACTCGTTAGTCGCGGTCGATCGGCAGAAGCCGGACGCGCACGCGGGAATCTTCCAGAATGACGACGGCACCCTCTTGCAGCTCCGCCTGCAGGTTGGGAAGGTTGGCGGATAACAGTTCCGCTTGGACGTCGGGCCGGCGCTGGCCGGCGCGCCGAAACAGGATCACAGACGGCCGCTTGTCCTGGCGTACCGCGAGCAGGGTGCCGAAATCGGTGTCGGCTGACACCAGCACGCGATCTTCGTCGGCGGCACGTGCGAAGATCGCCTGGTCGCTGGCGCTGGCCATGTCGTACGAGCGTACGTGCACGGCGTCGTGACCGGCGAGGCACAGGTGCTCGGCCACCACCGGCGACAGCGCGTTATCGATCAGAAACCTCACCCGGCCTTGACGAGCGGCAACTCGCGCTCCCGAACGGCGGCGGCGGCGTAGTGCAGCGCCTCGCGGATGTCGGCCGCTTCGAGGTCCGGGTAGTCGCGCAGAATCTCGGCTTCGGGGATGCCATCGGCGACCATCCCGACGACGGTGGCCACTGGCAGACGGAACCCCCGGATGCAGGGCACGCCACCCATTAGGTTGGGATCGACCGTGATACGAGAGAATCTCATTCGCCGCACTCCCGCCAAGCTCAGGGGACCATAGCACATGCCACTGTACAGGGCGCCGTGGTTCTCATCTCGGTGCCTTTCTGGGCATCGGGAATATGAAGGGGACGAATTGTGGCGGCAACAGCGAACGGTTCGCAGTTTCGGGCTCAACTATGGGGTTTTCGAGGGTTTTCCGGGGTGCGCTGCGTTGGGCGAAGGTGCCGGTCTCGGCCTTGATTCTATAGGCTTGGCCGGTGTTTTCCGCTTCCGGATACGCCGGCCGCCCACGGCTCCGATT
>JBOHWA010001157.1:0-3437 GCA_050735855.1 Binatia bacterium | reverse complement strand
GTCGAGCGCCGGGCCGACGGCCGTCGAGCCCGGCAGGCGCACCTGCCAGCCGGTGCCGTTGCGGCTCGGCGCGGCGCCGGCGAGGCGCTCGAGGCCAGCCAGGGTTTCGGGCCCGATGGCGCCGACGGTGAGCTGGTAGACCTCGGGGCCGCTGCCGGCGCGCAGATCGATCACCTCGCGCAGCCGCCCCTGGGTGAGGACGGCGACGCGATCGCAGAGCACCTCGGCATCAGAGAGGATGTGCGAGGAGAAGATGACGGTCGCGCCGCTGCGGTGCAGGGAGCGGATGAGCTCGCGGATGAAGGCGCGGCCGGTCGGATCGAGACCCGACATCGGCTCGTCGAGGATCAGCAGCTCGGGATGGTTGAGGATCGCCTGGGCGATGCCGACGCGCTGCAGCGTGCCCTTCGACAGCGAGCGCAGGGCGGCGCGCCGCTTGTGGCCGAGCTGCACCAACTCGATCACCTCGTCGACCCGCCCGCGCAGCGCCGCGCCGTGCAGGCCGTAGAGATGGCCGTACATGGTGAGCATCTCGTGCACCGTCAGGTAGTCGTAGAAGTACGGCTGCTCGGGGAGGAAACCGATGGTGGCACGCGCCGCGGGCAGCAGGGGTTGGCCGCGGAATCTGACCGTGCCGGCGGTGGGCCGCAGCAGGCCGAGGACGCACTTGAACGTCGTCGTCTTGCCGGCACCGTTCGGTCCGATCAGGCCGAGGATCTCCCCCTCGGTGACCGCCAGATCGAGCCCGGCCAGCGCCGTGTAGCGGCGCATGGTCCAGTTGTGGCGGAAGTCCTTCTTCAGCGATTGCAGTTCGAGCACAGCGGTCATCGACGGTTCCCCGTTACAGTTCCTTCGCATCGGCGCCGCGCAGGATGCGCTCGCGGGTCTGCGATTGGTACAGGCGCGACGGCGTCCGCCCGCTGGTCGACGACACGGCGCCAGTGAGCGGATCGATCTGGTAGCGGCCGCCGAACGGGTCGGCCGGTACGGCGGTGAGCAGGCCGGCGTCGACCAGGGTGTCGACTGTCAGCGGATAGCCGCCGGTGCGCGCCTGATACGCGGCGGCCGCGGCGCCGATCTGCTGCAGATGCTGGTCGAGCTGGGCCGATTGCATGTGCTCCTGCAGGACGGCGCGGATGTCGGCCGAGTCGACGTCATCCTGCAACCCGCTGAGGAACTCCATGGTCGTCTCCGGTCCGTAGCGCTCCGCCGCCAGACCGGCCACCAGCCGCGCGACCGCCGGGTGCGCCCCGGGCAATGCCATGGCACGGCGCAGATGCTCGAGCGCCTTGGCGGTGTCGTTCTTGAAGAAATAGTAGTGGAAGCCCAGGTGGTAGGCGAAGAGCCACGAGTCGGGGAACTGCACGACGGCCTTCTCGAGCAGGCGGATGCCGGCGTCGGCCTGGTTCGCCTCCCACGGCAGGATGACCCCGCCGAAGCGGTAGACGTGCTCGGCGCGCGGATCGAGATCGGTGACCAACTCGCACATGTGCGCCAGCCACCGATAGGTGCGGTCGCTGCGGTAGTGGGCGCCGAAGTAGTTGATGGCGCGGAACCAGAGCAGGTCGGCGAGCACGTTCTGCCAGCCGAGCGACATCGGCCGCAGATACTCGGCCTTGGGCAGGTAGACGGGCTCCTCGGCGGCGGTCACCGCGGCCGACGCCCGATCGAGCCGCGTGCCGGTGATCGCGACGATGCCGGCTAGGACCGCCAGTGCGGCCAGGACGGCGACGCTCTGCAGGGCGATCCGCAGGTGCATGCCGGCCGCGAGGGTAGCGCGCGGTGGGGAACCCGTCGACATCGATTCATCGCCGCCGGCGCTGGCGTGCGCGGCGGCACCGCTGGCGCTGGCTCGGTGGGGTGGCGCATGCGAGATGCTCATAGGCACAACCGAAAAAAGGGGAGGGCCCGATGGCCCTCCCCATGGTTGCAGTGCCGTGGGTTACGGCTGCATGCCGCCGGCGGTGCTGTCGTAGTTGAAGACGCGACCCGAACCGCTGGTCGAGGTCGTGTTGCCGGTGAACGAGGGGTTGGCGCCAGCCGCGGCCACCATGTTGCCGGTCACCGTGACCGAGCCCTGGAAGCCAGGCAGCGTCGGGTCGTTGCAGGCGCCGCCCGTGATCGCGCAGCCGACATAGGCCTGGGTGGTGGCGAAGATGGCTTCCTCGGAGGTCGCCGCATTGCGCAGATCCGAGTTGGCGCGGGCGTCAAAGCCGCGCTGACGGTACGACGCGAACTGCGGGATGGCGATGGCCGCCAGGATGCCGATGATCGCCACGACGACCAGCAGCTCGATCAGGGTGAAGCCCTTGCTGTCCTTGAGTGCCTTCATACTATCCTCCTGTGATGTTGGGTCCGAAGACCGTTTGTCGATGAACTCGAGTGAATGCGTCCGATGATGTTGCGGCCTCATTCGCGCGCTGCGCTCAGCACGGCGGGGCATGGGCTCGCTCCATGTCTTCCTCCTTGTCTTCTGCGTATGTCGGTGACCTTAGATCGATGCTGTGGGGGTGCCGGACTCAGCTCGGTTTGCCTCTCGCTGTGTGCGGCGCATGCCTTTTTGAAAGTGCAAGGCGTGTACCAAGGTGCCAACCGCCGGGGCTCGCTGGCCGCGCGGTGCAACTTGCTGTGGCGAGCGCCGCAGCGCGCTGGGTGAGTGACACTCTGCGGCACCATCGGATGCCTGAGCCGCACCTTTTTGACGCGCATTACTGCACCACCGGCTCTTCGCTCGCGTCGCCGAGCCCGTACTTCTGCAGGCGATGGCGCAGCGAGCGGTAGTTGATGCCGAGCAGCTCGGCGGCGCGCTTCTTCACCCCGCCGGCCTGGTCGAGGGCGCGCAGCAGGATCGCCTTCTCGTAGTCGGCGAGATCCTGTTCGAGGTTGACGGTGTCGGCCGGCGCGCTCGCGCGCGGCGGCGGTGCCCACGTCGCCGCCGGGCGCGCTTCGCCGAACAGGCGCTCGACCGACTCCGCATGGCCGTGGCCGTTGGCCTCTACAGACGCTGGGCGCGGTGACGGCTCATGCAGCAGGTAAGGTGGTAGATGCTCTTCGGTGGCGGTGTCGGTGTCGCACAGCGCGACGGCGTGCTCGACGATGTTCTCGAGCTCGCGGATGTTGCCCGGGTAGTGATGCTGCAAGAGCACCCGGCCGGCGCCGACCGAGAGGCGGCTGACGCGGCGATCGTGCATGCCGGAGAACTGGCGCAGGAAGTGACGGATGAGCAGCGGGATGTCCTCGCGCCGCTCGCGCAGCGGCGGGATCGAGATCGTGATCACGCACAGGCGGTAGTAGAGGTCGTCGCGGAAGCGGCCCTCGGCGACCATCTTCTTCAGGTCCACGTTGGTGGCCGCGATGATGCGCACGTCCACCTTCTGCGTGTCGACGCTGCCCACGCGCATGAACTCCTTCTCCTGGATCACGCGCAGCAGCTTGGC
>JBOHWA010001156.1:0-7610 GCA_050735855.1 Binatia bacterium | reverse complement strand
TGCTCGAGGCGCTGCCGTTCACCGCCTTCCATGTGTTCTCGTACTCGCAGCGGCAGTCGACGACGGCGGCCAAGGCGGCGGATCAGCTGCCGCCGGCCACCATCGCGGCGCGGGCACGGGTGCTGCGGCAGCTCGGGTCGGCGAAGCGGCGCGCCTTCGCCGAGCGGTTCGTCGGCCGGCCGCTGCGCGTCCTGGTCGAGCGGGCGCGCGACGGCGGCAGCGGACGCCTGATCGGCTACAGCCGGCGCTACGTCCGAGTGCTCCTCGACGGGCCGGACGACTGGGCCAACCGCGAGATCGCCGCGCACGGCGTGCAGCGCGTCGGCGATCGTCTGCTCGCCCGCGCCGCCGAGGAGTCGCTCCGTGGCGGATGACGTCGATAGCCTGGAGAGCCGGCTCGGGCACAGCTTTCTCGACCCGGGCCTGCTCGATGCGGCGCTGACGCACACCTCGGCGCTGTCCTCCGGCGTGGTGCGCGCCAGCGAGCAGCTCGAGTGGCTGGGCGACGCGGTGATCGGCCTGGCGATCGCCGAGCTGTTGCTGCGCGCCTGCCCTGAGCTCGACGAAGGGCAACTGTCCAAGCGCCGCTCGATGCTGGTGCGCGCCCCGACCCTGGCGGCCAAGGCGCGGGCCCTCGGCCTCGGCCCGGCGCTGCGCCTCGGCCGTGGCGAGGACCGCGGCGGCGGGCGGGAGAAGAGCTCGATCCTCGCCTGCACCTACGAATCGGTGATTGGCGCGGTGTTTCGCGACGCCGGGTTCGAGCGGGCGAAGGCGGTCGTGGCACGCCATTTCGCCGACGACCTGGCGCGCGGCGGCCTCACCGGCGCGCCCGATTGGAAGACCATGTTGCAGGAGCAGACCCAGGCGGGCTCGCGCACCGTGCCCGAGTATCGCCTGGCCGCCGCCGATGGGCCGGCGCATGCACGGCAGTTCACGGTCGAGGTCTGGGTCGACAACACCTGCATCGCCCAGGGCGTCGGCTCGAGCAAGCGCGACGCGGAACAGGACGCGGCGCGCCAGGCGTTGGAGGCCACTGACCGGTAGCGCGGGCCTCCGTGCCCGTCTGGGCTCCGTCCGCGGAGGCCACCATCTTCGAGACGCGGCTCACGCGGGACAGCCGAACTCGCCGTGGAGGCGATACCAGTAGCTGCTGGTCCCGGCGGCCGGGGCCCAGACGGGCACGGAGGCCCGCGCTACCGAAGACGAAGAGAACACACAGGGGCGCGGCCGGAGCCGCGCCCCTGCGTTCGTTCAGTGACTCGCTTCGATCATGTGCGCGATGGTGAAGAACTCTTCGGTGAGACCCGTCTTGGCGCCCTGGTTGAAGTACCAGCCCGGCTCGCCCGGATACTTCGAGCTGGGCAGGGCGGCGCGCGTCGCGTGGCTCAGCTGGAGGTCCGCCATCGTGATGCTGTGGGTGAACGGCATGTCCGAATCGTAGGTGTCGCCGTAGCCGGGCGCGGCCTTGTTGCGGAAGCCGAACTGGTTGATCCAGACCTTCCACAGCTCGCCGGCCTTGTCGTAGATGTCGCTGTAGGCG
Organism: Binatia bacterium; assembly: GCA_050735855.1. Taxonomy (GTDB): domain Bacteria; phylum Desulfobacterota; class Binatia; order HRBIN30; family CADEER01; genus JBOHWA01. The sequence goes on along the minus strand of JBOHWA010001156.1, from coordinate 6,070 downwards.
ATGTAGTACGACTCCTTGTCGACGAAGAGGACGCGCTTGCCGTAGGCGTACTGCGCCTGCTTGGCGGTGCCTTCGAGCACCCACACGTCGCGCAGCTCCCAGTTGTCGCAGTAGACGAAGTCGGCGCCGCCCGGGCAGTACTGCACCGGGAAGGTCTCGGCATGGAAGGTGGCGAGGATCTTCTTGTCGCCGAGGAACTTCCAGTCGAACCAGGGGATCTGGCCGGCGTAGCCGCCGTAGCTGTCGACGTCGGTGTCCTGGCCGAACAGGGCGTCCGAGCGCTGCGCGCTCGACAGGCGGCGCACGCGGCGCAGGGTCGGCAGGTACAGCCAGGTGTCATCCTGACGATCCGGGTCGAGGTAGCGGATGCCGGTCAGACCGACGCCCTTGAGATCGAAGGGCTCGAGGATCGGATGCAGCGACTGCTTGGCGCGCACCCCGTCGGTGTTGGGCAGCAGCACCGGCTTCGGATCGACGTAGAGGCGCGAGGTGTAGAACAGGGTGCGCAGGTGATCGAGGATGTAGTGCCGTTCGACCTCGAGCGGGTTCTCCGACACCGTGCCGGTATCGGCGTCGAAGTTGCGCAGATCCTGGTCGTCGGTGACGAACGGCTTGTGCTCGTAGTTGTACATGAGCTTGAGCGCGACCTGCGGATCGTTTGGATCGATCTTGGGGAACGGCAGGCCGGCCACGTGGCCCTCGATCGAGCGGCCGTCGGCGGCGAGCTTGACCTGGCCGGAGTACTTCTCGGTGGCTTCCTTGTATGGCGGGTTCCACTCGATCTTCTTGTAGGGCACGATCTTCATGGTCATGCCATGGTCGACGCACCACATGACCCCGGGGGAGATGAAGTCCTTCACCTCCGCCGCGTTGGCCTTGGTGACCGTCGTGCCCGGTGCGGGTTGAGCGAGGGCTGGACCCGCGGTGAGCAGGCCGACGCCCGTGGCGATACCGAGAAGCGAAGCGCGCAACGAACGAGAAATCATGGCAGCCTCCATACGGCGCGCCCGGTTCGCGGAGCGCGCCACGTCAATGGTTCGTGGTACCGTCATTGGTCGGATGCGTCAACTATCGTCAGATGGGCCAAACTATGGGTCCGTCACTCGCGAACGCGCAACTCGACGCGCCGGTTCTGCGCCCGCCCGGCCTCGGTGGCGTTGGTGGCGATGGGGTTGGCTTTGCCGAAGCCCTCGACTCGGAAGCGTTCCGGATCGACGCCGAGGTTGACCAGGTAGCGGAACACCGATTCAGCCCGCCGCACCGAGAGCGCCTGGTTGTATGCGGCGCTGCCGATGTCGTCGGTGTGGCCTTCGACCGAGACCTGGACGCCGGGGTTCTGCTTCAGGATCGTTGCCGCCTGCTCGAGCACCGGGCGGGCGTCGGCGCGGATGTCGCTCTTGTTGAAGTCGAACTGCACGCCGCGCAGCACGATGCGCTGCTTGATCGGCGGGGCCGGCGCGGCCGCGGCCATCGGCGGCGGCGGCGCCGGGATCTCGACCTCGACCGGCGGATCGAGGAAGACGTGGCCCAGCAGGCCACAGACCAGGGCGCCACCGGCGGCGCCGATCAGCGCCCCCCAGAGCCAGAAGGTGTCGTCGCCCGAGTCGCTGATGGACGTGCACGATTGGCTGGCCGGCTGTCCCTGGACATACACGGTGCCACAGCCGGTGCGGGCCTCCTGTACGCCGACGCCGGCGCCCGCGCCGATCGCGGCACAGACCGCCGCGGCGATGCCGGCGCGATGGGTCCACGGTTTGTTCCAGCCCGGTTCGTGCAGCCAATCGGGCCGCGAGGCGGCGCTACAGCCGACCTGCACCAGCATCAACAGCGCCAGCGCTGCGCTGAGCAGTCGCCTCATATGCGCCTCTCCTCGCTCATGCCTTCCCCCCTGCACGATCCCCGCGGCGCCGCTCTCGCGTCGATCCGCGCTGTCGCCGCCGCGGACGCGACGCCAACGCGGGCGCGCGACGCGCGGCTGGCACGGCGCAGGACAAACGCATCAGGGCGCGACGGGAGCGCTCTTGTAGGCTGGCTGAGCCTTGCGCGTCAAGCGCGGCGGCGGGTCAGGAGGCCGGTCGGTACCGGCGCGCGACGTGCTGGGGCAGGCCGCGGACGCGCGGCGCGGGGGCGTTCGACAGGGCGGCCTCGAAGCGCTCGCAGAGCAGCTTGAAGGCCGGCGAGGCCTGGATGACCAGATCGTCGTAGAGGTCCTCGAGCGCCGCCTGTTCGCGCGCCAGGACGGCGGCCATGGCGTCGTCCATCGCCGCCCCGCCGGGCGCGGCGCGTTGCTCGAGCTCGCGCAGCGTCCGGTCGGCCCGCTCGAGGCGCTCGGCCAGCTCGGGCAGGAAGGCGTCGAGCGCGTCACCGGCCTCCAGGGCCGAGAGCTCGCGGCGCAACACGTCGGCGTGGGTTTCGTCTTCGAGCGCCAGCTCACGCCACAGGCGGGGCGAACCGACCCCGCTGCCGTCGCGCGCTGCCAGGCCGCGATAGAGCAGCGCCATGCGGGCCTCGATGGCGCTACAGCGAGCCAGAATTCCCGTCAGGTACATCGGCTCCTCCGCTGAGAATGTGACCCCACACTGCTCCAAGCCGTGCGCCGCGACAAGGGTATTCTGCACTGTCTCCGGCCGGGGCTGCGTTGACTTCGGTGGCGGGGCACGCTTTACCGGTTGAGGTTCCGCGCGCGACGAAACGACCGTTTGAATCGCATCACGTTCTTGGGCTGGCGCGGACACCGTATCGGAGGATCGTGAGCAAGCAGGCAGCACAGCGGGACGCGCGCAGCAGCGTGCGGCGGGGGCGATGAGGGTTGCGGCGCAGCGCCAGGCGTCGGCGCGGGCCAGCGGCCGTGCGGCGCGCGGCGTCGTGGCGCGCAGCTCCCTGATGAACGTCGGGCGGCGCGTCGACTACGCCCTGCGTGCGCTCTGCTATCTGGCCGCCCAGCCGTCCGATCGGGTCGTCACGCGCACCGAGATCCAGGTGCAGCAGGCGGTGCCGCCGCATTACCTCTCGAAGATCCTGCGCCGCCTGGTGGCGGCGGGGGTGCTCGAGTCGGTACCCGGCGCCCGCGGCGGCTTCCGCCTCGGCCGGCCGGCCGAGCGCATCTCGGTGCGCGAGGTCTACGAGTGCATCGAGGGCCACCTGTCGCTGATCGACTGTGTCGAGCGACGCGAGAGCTTCTGCTGTTTCGCGGGCGTGTGTACGCAGCGCGAAGTGTGGCGCGGCGCCCAGCAGGTTTTGACCGACTATCTGGACGGCATCTCCGTCCGCCAGATCGCCGACCGGGAAGGCCTGGTCGCGCGCCTGGGGGACGCATCCGGACGCCCGGTGACCCGCTCCTGAGGCGGGGTTTCAAGGAGGACCCATGACATACATCATCACTCGTCTGTGCAGGGATTGCGTCGACACCGCCTGTGTGGCGGTCTGCCCGGTGGATTGCATCTATCGGTATACGGGCGACGATCGCGCCACGTTCCCCAACCAGCTCTACATCCACCCCGACGAGTGCATCGACTGCGGCGCCTGCGAGCCCGAGTGCCCGTGGCAGGCGATCTTCGAGGAGGCGGCCGTCCCCGCGGTGTTCGCCGCGGACACGCCGTTGAACTACGCCATGGTGCCGGCGGCGGCCCAGTTCGAGGTGTCGCCGAACGAGGAGACCGCCAAACCGAGCGCCGAGGAGATCGCTGCGAACAAGCAGAAGTGGGGCTGGGCGGGCTGAGCCCGCCGGCCGCGCTCGGCATGACGGGATCGGCGAAGAATCTCGCGGTCGTCTCGGTCATCGGTCGCGACCAGAAGGGCGTCGTCGCCCGCATCTCGACCTATCTCGCCTCGTGCAACACCAACATCGAGGACATCGAACAGCGCGTCGTCGAGGGGCTGTTCATCATGACCATGGTGGTCGACCTCGCCGACGTCTCCCTGTCGCTCGACGAGGTGATCCTCGGCCTCAAGCAGATCGGCGTCGAGACCCACCTGGAGGTGTCGGTGCGGCTGCACGGCGAGCGGGCGCGCAAGCGCATCGCCGTGCTGGTCAGCCGCGAGCCGCACTGCCTGCAGCAGCTGCTCACCGACCACGCCGCGGGGCTGCTCGCCGGCGACTTCGTCTGCATCCTGTCGAACCACGAGGTGCTCGAGCCGATCGCCGCGCGCGCCGGCATCCCGTTCGAGTGGCTCGGCGCCGCCGACAAGGGCGCCCATCAGGCCTTCCTGCTGGCGCGCCTGCGCGAGTATCGGCCCGACCTGGTGGTGCTCGCGCGCTATATGCAGATCATCGCGCCGGAGATGGTCGCCCAGTACCAGCACCGCATCATCAACATCCATCCCTCGTTGCTGCCCTACCACCCCGGGGCCAACGCCTATAAGCAGGCGTTCGAGGAGGGGGTGCGCGTCTCGGGCTGCACCGCCCACTTCGTCACCGAACAGCTCGATCAGGGCCCGGTGATCCTGCAGGACGTCTTCCACATCCGCGTCGGTGAGGACACGCTCGAGGCGGTCAAGGCGCGCGGCCAGGAACTCGAGAGCAAGGTGCTGTCACAGGCCGTGCAGCTCTTTGCCGGCGAACAGCTGGTGGTGAAGGACAAGAAGGTCATCTTCCGGCCCGGGCACCTGAGCCCGGCCGTGTGACGTGGCGCTTTCACACTTGTTTGCCGCACACCGGGCTGCCATAAGCATTGGATGCAGGAAGAGAGCGCGCTGAGTGCCAGCGTCGTAATCCCGGCGGCGGCGGCCAAGGCCGTCCAGCGGGGGTTCTTCGGCCGCGTCTTCGACCATTGGAAGCGCGCTGCGCATTCCATCGGCGTCGTCCAGACCCGGTTCATCATGCTGGCGATCTACGCGGTCGTGGTCGTGCCGACGGGCTTGCTCATGCGTCTGTTCCGCGACCCCCTGCACCTCCGGCCGCCGCAGGCGACGAACTGGCTGCCCGTGCGCCAGGCAGATCGCAGCGTCGAGTCGGCGCGCCAGCAGTTCTAGTGGCCGACGATCCCAGCGCGCCGCTGTTCGGGGAGCTGCCACCCGGGCACCGCTCGGGCTTCGTCAGCATCGTCGGGCGGCCGAATGTCGGCAAGTCGACGCTGCTCAACGCTTTCCTGGGGCGCAAGATCGCCATCGTCACGCCCAAGCCGCAGACGACGCGGCGGCGGCTGCTCGGCATCAAGACGCGGCCGCTGGCGCAGATCCTCTTCGTCGATACGCCGGGCATCCACCAGGCGCGCGATCTGCTGAACGAGCGCATGGTCGAGCAGGCGGTCGGCAGCCTGCCGGACGCCGATGCGGTCCTCTTCGTCGTCGACGCGGCCGCCGCCCGGCTCAACTCCGGCGACCGCGCCATCGCCGCCCTGCTGCCGGGGCCGCCGCGGCCGGTGATCGTGGCGCTGAACAAGATCGACGCCTGCCCGAAGCAGACCCTGCTGCCGCTGATGGCCGAGCTCGACGCGCTGCTGCCGGGGCGGCCGATCGTGCCGGTGGCGGCGCTGACCGGCGAGAACGTCGACACGCTGCTGGCGGCGATCGAGCCCTGCCTGCCCGAGGGGCCGCGCTACTATCCCGCCGATGAGCTCACCGACGAGCCCGAGCGCGCCATCGTCGCGGAGATCGTGCGCGAGAAGGTGATGCTGGAAACGCGCGAGGAGATCCCGTACTCGGTCGCGGTCACCATCGATGCCTATCAGGAGAAGCCAACCCAGAACCTGGTGGTGATCACGGCGACGGTGCACGTGGCGCGCGAGTCGCAGAAGCCGATCCTGGTGGGCCATCAGGGCAGCTGCATCAAGCGCATCGGCCAGACGGCGCGGGTCGACATCGAGGCGCTGCTTGGCCGGCGCGTCTTTCTCGAGCTGTTCGTGCGCGTCCAGGCCGACTGGACCAAACGCGTCGCGCGGCTGCGCGAGTTCGGACTCTGACGCGCCATGGCGGGACGATCGCGCACACCGCCGCGCGCCAAGCGCTCGCGCCCACCGCGCCAGGGCGCCAGCGCGCCACCGCGCAAGGGCGGCGCCCCACCGCCCAAGGGCGCCGGCGGCCATCCGCGCAAGACCGCCGGTGCCCATCCACGCAAGAGCGCCAGCGCCCA
>JBOHWA010001155.1:0-18623 GCA_050735855.1 Binatia bacterium | reverse complement strand
TCGCCGTCCCGGCCGCCGCCAACACCTTGGTGATCGCCGCGGTCAACGTCGTCTTGCCGTGATCGATGTGCCCGATCGTCCCGATGTTGCAGTGCGGCTTGTTCCGCTCGAACTTCGCCTTCGCCATGGATCCGTCTTTCTCCCTACTAATGAGTGAAAAGCCCAGGAACGGAATCGAACCGTCGACCTCGTCCTTACCAAGGACGTGCTCTAGCCAACTGAGCTACCTGGGCACCTCGATCGGCTGACGCACCGCTGCGCAGGCCGCAACGGGGCGGCCGGAAACGGGCGTGCATGAGAGCGGGAAACGGGATTCGAACCCGCGACCCTCAGCTTGGAAGGCTGATGCTCTAACCAACTGAGCTACTCCCGCGTCATTCATTGGTAGCGCTGACCTCGCAAAACTCGCTTTTTTGAGAAAATGGTGGAGAGGGAAGGATTCGAACCTTCGAAGGCTGACGCCGGCAGATTTACAGTCTGCTCCCTTTGGCCACTCGGGCACCTCTCCACAGCATGGAGCCGATGGCCAGAATCGAACTGGCAACCTACTGATTACAAGTCAGTTGCTCTACCCTTGAGCTACATCGGCCCACGCGGCATCCGCAGAGGACAAGTTGACCATGAGACGCACTACCGCCTGGCGTGAAACCTGCTTCCTACCAGCGACCCTAGGACCTGTCAAGCCGTCGGAGCTGCCGGGAAGCCTCGTACATGGCCAGGGCGCCAGCGACCGAGGCGTTGAGTGACTCGACGGCGGACCGCACGGGGATCGAGGCGCGAAAGTCACAGGTTTGCTCGACCAGTGGTCGCAGGCCACCCTCCCCGCCCAGGACCAACACAGGCTTCTCCGGCCACTCCAGCGCGAACAGGTCCTGCCCGTCGCGAGGCGTGAGGCCGATGCTCCAGTAGCCCTGCGTCCGCAGCTCGATCAGGCAGCGGTGGACGTTGGCCACCCGGCAGATGGCGATGTCGTTCACCGCCCCTGCGGCGACCTTCTCGGCGGCCGGCGAGACACCAACGGCCCCGTGGCGCGGAATGAGGATGGCCGCCATTCCGGCGGCGGCCGCCGTACGGATGAGGGCCCCGAAATTGTGCGGATCCTGCACCTGGTCGAGGAGCAGCAGCGGACCAGGGTCACCGGCCAGAACGTCGACGAGGTCGCGGTAGCGATAGGGATCGGCCAGCGCGGCCACCCCTTGGTGCCCGTCGCTGCCGGTCAACCGACTCAGCGTTGCGCCATCCGCTTCGCGCAGATGGATACCGGCCGTCCCTGCCGCGCGGGCGAGCGCGGCGCGACGCGGCGAATCGCCATGCTGGAGATAGAGCTCGCGCACCGAGGTGGGATCCACCTCGAGGCGACGGGCGATGGCATTGACGCCGAAGACCCAGCGCGGCCGATCGGCGTCGGCACTCGCGTTTACAACCCGTTTGGCGTTCACTAGCATCCCCCGTGCGGTGAAGATTCTGGATCGTTACATCCTGCGCGAGTTGGCGATCCCCTTCGTCCTCGGTCTCGCCGTGTTCACGTCGATTCTGCTGATCGTCCGGATCTTGAAGCTGGTCGAGATGGTGGTGAATCGCGGCGTCCCACTCGGCCAGATGCTGAGGATCTTCTCCTACATCCTGCCCGCGTTCCTCGAGGTGACGGTTCCGATGGCCCTGTTACTGGCCATTCTGGTGGCGTTCGGCCGGCTGTCCTCCGATAGTGAGATCATCGCCCTGCGCGCCGCCGGCATCGGCCTCTATCGCCTGCTCGTGCCGGTCGCCGGCTTCGCCACCGTGATCGCGTTGCTCACCTTGGGATTGTCGCTCTATGCCCGCCCATGGGGCAACAGCCTGCTGCGCACCGGGCTCTACGAGATCATCCGCACCCGGGCGGTCGCCGGCATCAAGCCGAAGATCTTCAACGACGAGTTCAGCGGCCTGGTGATCTATGTCGACCGCATCGAGCCGGCCAGCGACACCCTCGAGGGCATTTTGATCTCCGACACCCGTGAACCGTCGATGCACAACACGGTGTACGCGGAAAATGGCAGCGTCTTCACCAACGAGGCGTTGCAGACGTTGACGCTGCGGCTCGAGCGCGGCGGCATCTACAGCGCCGGCGCGGGCGGCAACGGCTACCAGGACACGCGCTTCACCACCTACGACATCACCTTGGATCTGAATACGGCGCTCGCCCAGTTGCGCAACCGGCCAAAGGACGCCAGCGAGATGACGCTCACCGAGCTGCGCGCGTCGATCGCGGCGAATGCGGCGCAGGGCGAGCCGAGCTTCGCGGAACGGGTCGAGGTGCAGCGCAAGTTCTCGATCCCCTTTGCCTGTCTCGTCTTCGCCGCCCTGGGGGTACCGCTCGGAATTCAGCCGTCGCGCGCGGTACATTCGCGCGGCTTCTCGCTCAGTCTGCTGCTCATCTTCCTCTACTACATGTTGCTGACGTTCGGGCAGAACCTGGGTGAGCGTGGGGCCCTGCCGCCGCTGCCCGCGGTGTGGCTGCCCAATGTGGTCCTCTCCGCGGTCGCCGCCTATCTGCTGGCGCGCGCGGCGCGCGAAGCGGGCAGCGGTCGACCGCCCCTGTGGGACCGCCTCGGCATCATGGTCCGACAGCGCTTCACCCGGCGCGACGCCCCGGCGCGCCGGCCATGACGTCGCCCTCGTTCGCGCCATTCTCAGTCGTCAACCGTTACGTCGCGCGGCAGTTCATGGGGCTCTTCGTGCCCATCCTGGCTGGCTTCGTGCTGTTGTACATCGTCATCGATCTGTTCGACCGCCTCGACGTGTTCCTGCGCAACGAAGCGACCGTCGGCGCCGCGGCGCGCTACTTCCTCTTCAAGATTCCCCTGATGCTGACGCAGATCACGCCACCGGCGGTGATCACGGCGGTGCTGCTGGCATTCGGGATGCTGGGCCGAAGCAACGAGATCATCGCCCTGCGCGCCGGGGGGGTCAGTCTCGCTCAGACGGCGATGCCGATCGTCGCCCTGGCCCTGCTGATCAGCATCTGCGCGCTGGTGTGGAACGAAACGGTCGTGCCCTATGCCTCGCGCCGCTTCCAGTACGTCAACAACGTCGAGATCCGCAAGCGTGCCATCCGCGGCGTGCTCAGCGACCGGGCGATCTGGTACCACGGCGCCGACGGCTTCTATAACATCGACTACGTCGATCGCGCCCAGCAGACGGTCTACGACCTGACGATCTACCATCTCGACGGCGCCTTCCGCCTGAGCAGCGTCGTGCAGGTCCCGCGCCTCCAGTGGCTCGGTGATCGCTGGCAGGCCACCGACGCCGTGCGGCACGACCTGACGAGCGGCTCGTTCACCGGCGTGGCGCTGGCGACCGACGGCCTGTCGCTCTCAGAAACGCTCGACGACTTTCTGGAAGTACAGCGCGAGCCCGAGGAGCTCAGCTTCACGGCGCTGCGGGAGCGCATCCGCAGCCTGACCCGCAAGGGGATCGACGCGTCACACTATCTCGTCGATCTCTACTTGAAGTTGGCGCTGCCATTCTCCAGCACCGTGCTGGCCCTGGTCGCGGTCCCGATCGCCGGCCGCTTGCGGCGGCACCCCAGCGTCGCGGCCATCGTCGGCATCGGCAGCGCGGTGGGCTTTGGCTACTGGGTGCTGCTGGGGCTGGCAACCTCGCTGGGCCAGTCCGGCGCTCTGCCCCCGCTGTTTGCGGCGTGGGCCGCAAACGGGCTCTACCTGCTGGTCGCCGCGACGCTCTTCTTGTCGAGCGACTGAACCGGCGGCGGTCAGCGCTTCGAGTACTGCGGCCGCTTGCGGGCCTTGTGCCGCCCGTACTTCTTGCGCTCGACCTCGCGTGGGTCGCGGGTCACGTAGCCGGCCTTCTTCAGCACCGGGCGGTGATCGGGATTGGCTTCGATCAAGGCGCGCGTGATGCCGTGGCGAATCGCCGACGCCTGGGCCGCCAGGCCGCCGCCGTTCACGTTCACCGCCACGTCGAATGTGCCCTTGGTGTTGGTCAGCTCGAGCGGCTGATTGACGATCATGCGCGAGGTGGGGCGCCCGAAATAGTCTTCCAGGGTGCGGCGATTGACGACGATCTTGCCGTCTCCCGCGCTCAGTCGGACGCGCGCGACGGCGGTCTTCCGCTTGCCGGTCGATGCGATGCTCTGGGTACGTTCAGCCATCGGAGGCTCCTTCCTCAGTCACGGCCAGCGTTGGCCGGCGTGACGGCCACCGGTTGCTGTGCAGCGTGCGGATGCTCAGAACCCGCATAGATCTTCAACTTGGTGGCCAATCGACGGCCGAGTCGATTCTTCGGCAGCATGCCCGTCACCGCCATGCGCAGCAGGCGGTCGGGATGCGTGGCGCGCACTTTGCCCGCAGTCTGCGAGCGGATGCCACCGGGAAAGCCCGAGTGCCGGTAGTACACTTTGGTCAGGTCCTTCGGACCGGTCAGCTTGACCTGTTCGGCGTTGACGATGACGACGAAGTCCCCGCAGTCGACATGCGGCGTAAAGCTCGGCTTCCCCTTGCCCCGCAACAGGTCCGCGGCCTGGGTTGCAATGCGGCCGAGCACCTTGTCGCGTGCGTCGATGATGAACCAGCGCCGATTCGCCAATCCTTCCTCACGCGTCAACATCACCGTGGACTTCATAGTCGCTCCGAACATGCGCCGCTGCGCTGTACCGCCCCCTCGGGCGTCCCTAAAATGGCGGGGTGGACGGGACTTGAACCCGCGACCTCCGACGTGACAGGCCGGCGTTCTAACCGAACTGAACTACCACCCCGATACATGTGATCTTTTCTGGAATCCGCCGTGATGGCGGTGCGAACTGGCGCGGCTCAAAGCGTGGTGGGCGGTATCCGATTTGAACGGATGACCCCCGGCTTGTAAGGCCGATGCTCTCCCGCTGAGCTAACCGCCCGATCGGGATCTTGCGCGGGCCCTATTTCAACACGTCCTTGAGCGTCTTCCCTGCCTTGAACTTGGCGGCACGCGAGGCGGCGATTTCGATGCTCTCGCCCGTCTTCGGATTGCGCCCCGTGCGGGCCTTGCGGGTAGAGACTGAAAAGGTCCCGAACCCGGAAATGTTCACCTTGTCGCCCTGCCGGAGCGCCTCGACCACTTCCTCGAACATCGTATTGACGGCACGTTCCGCCGTCGCGCGGGGAAGGTCGACTTTGCTCGCAACCGATTCGATGAGCTCAGCTTTGGTCATTCCGCCCCCCGTGTCCTAACCACGTTATCCCCGGCGCTATAACAGCGGCACCAAAGCGAGTCAAGAATACCGTCAATGTGCGACAACGTCCGGCGGCGCCTCGGTGCTGGGCACGAACGCCGGTGGGATCGGTGGCGGGAGCTTGCGGAACAGGGTGTCGGGATCGTCGAGCAACAGCGCCTTCTTCAAGACTTGATCGATATGGTCGACCAAAACCAGCTCGACCGTCCGCAGGATGTTGGCGGGGATGTCGAGAATGTCCTTCTCGTTCTCGCCCGGGATCAGCACGGTCTTGATCCCTCCCCGATGGGCGGCGAGCACCTTCTCCTTGAGCCCACCGATGGGCAGGACCCGCCCGCGCAGTGTCACCTCGCCGGTCATGGCCAGATCGTGACGCACCGGCAGCTTGGTGAGCGCCGAGACCAGCGCCGTCGCCATGGTGATACCGGCCGACGGCCCGTCCTTCGGGATGGCGCCCTCGGGCACGTGGATGTGGATGTCGACGGTCTGGTAGAAATCTTTCGCCAGCCCGAGCTCGTCGGCCCGCGAGCGGACGTAGCTCAACGCGGCCTGCGCGGACTCCTGCATCACGTCACCCAGGCGGCCGGTGATGATCAACTTGCCCTTGCCGGGCATCACGGTCACCTCGGTGTTGAGCAACTCGCCACCCAGCTCGGTCCACGCCAGACCCGTCGCCATGCCGATGCCGCTGTCCTCCTCGGCCTTGCCGTAGCGATACTTGGCCGGGCCGAGATACTTCGACACCGCCTTGCCGTTGACGCGCACGCGCGCCGTGCGATCCGTCTTCACCACTTCGACCGCGACTTTGCGGCAGATCGAGGCGATCTCGCGCTCGAGATTCCGGACCCCCGCTTCCTTCGTGTAGTGGCGGATCACGTTGAGCAGCGCGTTGTCCGAGATCTCGAGGTTGTGGTCGCCCAGCCCGTTGGCATCGCGTTGCTTCTTGACCAGGTAGCGGCTGGCAATGTGCTGCTTTTCCACCTCGGTGTAGCCGGCGATGCGGATGATCTCCATGCGGTCCTGCAGTGGCCGCGGGATGCCTTCGAGCGTGTTGGCGGTGGTGATGAACATCACCTTAGAGAGGTCGTAGTCGACGTCCAGGTAATGGTCGTTGAAGCTCTGGTTCTGTTCCGGATCGAGCACCTCGAGCAGCGCCGAAGAGGGATCGCCGCGGAAGTCGGTCGACATCTTGTCGACCTCGTCGAGCAGGAAGACCGGGTTGCCGGAACCAGCCTTCTTCATCGATTGGATGATCTTGCCCGGTAGCGCCCCGATGTAGGTGCGGCGGTGCCCGCGGATCTCGGCTTCGTCGCGCACGCCGCCGAGCGAGATGCGCACGAATTTGCGGCCCGTCGAACGGGCGATCGACTTGCCGAGCGAGGTCTTGCCGACCCCCGGGGGACCGACCAGACACAGGATCGGCCCCTTCATCTGCCCGGCCAGCGACTGCACCGCCAGATACTCGAGGATGCGCTGCTTCACCTTCTCGAGCCCGTAGTGATCATCCTCCAGGACCTTCTCGGCCTCTTGGATCTCGAGCTTGTCGTCGGTGTACTCGTGCCAGGGCAGGGAGATGAGCCAGTCGATGTAGTTCCGCACCACCGTCGCCTCGGCGGACATCGGCGACATCATCTTGAGCTTCTTGAGCTCCTTCTCAGCCTTCTCCTTGGCCTCGGCGCTCATCTTCTTCTGCTTGATCTTCTCCTCGAGCTCCTGGATCTCGTTCTTGAACTCGTCCTTTTCGCCGAGCTCCTTCTGGATCGCCCGCATCTGCTCGTTGAGGTAGTACTCCTTCTGGGTCTTCTCCATCTGCTTCTTGACCCGAGTACGGATGCGTTTCTCGACCTCGAGGATCTCGATCTCCGAGCGCATGTTGCCGAGGACGCGCTCGAGGCGTTCGGCCGGATTCTCGATCTCCAGCAACGCCTGCTTGTCCTCCAGCTTGACGCCCAGATGCGCCACGATCGTATCGGCCAGACGGGCCGGGTCCTCGATCGAGGCGACCGACATGATCATCTCGGGGGGAATCTTCTTGTTCAGTTTGACGTAGTGCTCGAAGGTCGAATTGATCGACCGCGTCAGCGCTTCGATCTCGGTGCTCTTGGGGCACACCTCTTCGATCTCTTCGGCCTCGACCAGGAAATAGTCGGTCTGGTCGAGGTACTTCAGCACCCGCGCGCGCTTCTTGCCCTCGACCAGCACCTTCACCGTGCCGTCAGGCAAGCGCAGCAACTGTACGACGGAGCCGAGCGTCCCGACGCGGTAGATGTCGTCCTCGCCCGGATCGTTGGTCTTCGCTTCGCGTTGCGCTGCCAGCAGAATGAACTTCTGCTTGTTCATCGCCTCTTCGAGCGCCTTGATCGACTTCTGTCGTCCGACGAAGAGGGGAACGACCATATGCGGAAAGACGATGATGTCGCGCAGTGGCAGCAGGGGCACGCGCAGGACGCTCCCCCCACCCGGGGTATCGTCCCGATTGTCCTTCTTGTCATTTCGAAACAGCATGGCGACCCCTCTTTCCGATCACACGGCGGTCAGGCCGTCTCCGCAGTCTTCTGGTACAGGACGATGGGCTGCTCGTGCTTGGTGATCACTTCCTCGGCAATCAACACCTCCTTGATGTTGGGCTGGGAAGGAATGTCGTACATGACGTCGAGCATCGTGTCCTCGAGAATGGCGCGCAGACCGCGGGCGCCCGATTTGCGGCGCAGGGCCTCACGCGCGATCGCGACCAGGGCGCCATCAGTGAACTTGAGATGGACTCCCTCCATCTCGAACAGCTTCTGATACTGCCGGGTGAGCGCGTTCTTCGGTTCCTTGAGAATGCGCACCAGATCCTGCTCCATCAGCTCGTCGAGCGTCGCAATGACCGGCAGACGACCAATGAACTCGGGGATCAGGCCAAACTTGAGCAGATCCTCGGTTTGCACATCGTGCAGGAGATTGCGCCCCGGCATACTCTGCTCGCGGGCGCGGATCTCCACCCCGAAGCCGATGCCCTTCATACCGACACGACGGCGGATCAGGTCCTCGAGGCCGACGAACGCTCCGCCGCAGATGAACAGGATATTCGAGGTGTCGACCTGCAAGAACTCCTGTTGCGGGTGCTTGCGGCCGCCCTTGGGCGGCACGCTGGCGGTGGTGCCTTCGATGATCTTGAGCAGCGCCTGCTGCACCCCTTCGCCCGACACGTCGCGGGTGATCGAGGGGTTGTCCCCCTTGCGGGAGATCTTGTCGATCTCGTCGATGTAGACGATGCCGCGCTGCGCCTTCTCCACGTCGTAGTCCGCGTTCTGCAACAGGCTGAGGATGATGTTCTCGACGTCCTCGCCGACGTAGCCCGCCTCGGTCAGGCTGGTCGCGTCGGCGATCGTGAACGGCACCTGGAGAAAACGGGCCAGCGTCTGGGCCAGCAGCGTCTTGCCCGAACCGGTCGGACCGATGAGCAGGATGTTGGACTTCTGCAGCTCGACATCACCGGTGACCAGCTGCGAGTCGATGCGCTTGTAGTGATTGTGGACGGCAACCGAGAGGACGCGTTTGGCGCGCTCCTGCCCGATCACATACTGGTCGAGGACCTTCTTGATCTCGGCCGGCTTGGGAACCGCCGATGTCGAGGTGAGGCCTTCTTCCTGGTCGCATTCCTCGGCAATGATGTCGTTGCAGAGGTCGATGCACTCGTCACAGATGTAGACGGTCGGCCCGGCGATCAGCTTCCGGACCTCGTCCTGACTCTTGCCACAGAAGGAACAGACCAGATTGCCGCCGCGATCATCGCCGTGCTTCGCCATACGACACCGCTCACACTTTCTTGATCGACCGGCTGACGATCACCTCGTCGACCAGACCATACTCCACCGCCTGTTTGCCGGTCATGAACATGTCCCGATCCGTGTCCTTCTCGATCTTCTTGAGACTCTGGCCGGTATGCTTCACCAGGACATTGTTGAGCTGCTCGCGCAAGCGCAGAATCTCCCGCGCCTGGATGTCGATGTCCACCGCCTGGCCCTGCACGCCGCCGAGCGGTTGATGGATCATGATGCGCGCGTGCGGCAACGTGTAGCGCTTGCCGCGCGCCCCCGCCGCCAGCAGCCACGCCGCCATGCTGGCCGCCTGCCCGAGACACAGGGTCGACACCTCCGGGCGGATGTACTGCATGGTGTCGTAGATCGCCAGGCCGGCGGTCACCGAGCCGCCAGGCGAGTTGATGTAGAAGTGGATGTCGCGCTCCGGATCCTCGGACTCCAGGAACAGCAGCTGGGCTGTGACGAGGTTCGCCACGTCGTCGTTGATCACCGAGCCGAGGAAGACGATGCGGTCCTTCAGAAGGCGGGAGAAGATGTCGAAGGCGCGCTCCCCACGACCCGTCTGCTCAATGACGATCGGAATCAGATTCATGCCGTGGAGCCTCTCCCGGGCTCGATACTAGCCGTTTGCCGGCGACCCAGCAACGCCCGATGCGCGTTCAACATCGGTGACGGCCGCCGAGTTCAGCACCAACTCGATGGCCCGTTCCTGCAGCAGGCGCCCGCGCAGGCCGGCGCGCGCCGCAGGGTCCTGATAAAGAGCGCGGACGCGCTCGCGCGCCTTGCCTGCCGATTCCGCCAGGCCATCGACCCGGCGCTCCAGCTCGTCGTCGTCGACCTCGAGATGCTCCTGCGCCGCGATGGCCTCGAGGATCAGCCCGGCCTTCACTTGCGCCCGTGCCTGCCCTTCGAGCTCGCCGCGCAACTGCGCCCGCACCGCCGCCTCGCGGCTCGCCGGCGGACGGCGCGTCCCGAGGCTCTCCAGCACGTCCTCCACCAGGAGGTCGGCGCGCCGTTCGATCATCGACGGCGGCACATCGAAGTCATGCGCTTCGACCAGGCGGGCGATCAGATCGCCGCGCACATGATCATCGGACTCGCGCCGGGCACCGGTCTCGAGCTGCTCGCGGACGCGCTGGCGCAGCCCGTCGACCGTCTCACAGCCATGCGCGGTCGCGAACGCGTCATCGACCTCCGGCACCTGGCGCATCCCCAGCGCGCTGATCGTCACCTGGAAGTGGGCGCGCTTGCCGGCCAGCTCGGCGGTCGAGTGGTCTGCCGGGTAGTCGATCTCGAACGTGGTCGGGGCGCCAATCGTCGCCCCGATGAGATGCGCGCCGGGATTCTCCAGCTGCTCGCTGCCGACCTCGGCGAAGCGGCGCTCGCCGCGCCCGACGACACGATCGTCGACGCGCACTTCGTAATCGATCGTCGCGACGTCGCCCCGCTGCGCGTCCTGCCGATCGGTGATCGGCACGAGCTGCGCTTGGCTCTGTCGCATGCGATCGATGAACGCCTCGACCTCGGCGTCGCCGATCTGCGCCACCGGGCGCTCGACCGCCAGGCCGCGGTAGCCGGCGGCCACGACGGTGGGACGCACCTCGACGGTGGCGGAGTAGCGCAGGGCCTGGCCGGGCTCGGCCTGCTCGGTGATGATCTCGGGCTGCCCCACCGGCTCGATCTGCTGCTCCTGCAGCGCCGCGACGTACGATTCCTGGACCAGTCGGCCGAAGACATCGGCTCGCACCTGATCGCCGAAGATGCGCTCCATCACGGCGCGCGGGGCCCGGCCCTGACGAAAGCCAGGCACGTTGGCGCGACGGCGGAGTTGCCCGTAGGCGCGCTCGATCTCCGCACTCACGTCCGTCGCGGGGACCTCCACCGCCAACCGTCGACGGATTGCATCGACGGCTTCCATTGCCACTTTCGTCATCAGGTACCGCTCCGATCCTTAACGCAGGCCATATGGTGATTCAAGAAAGAGAATCCCGGCGAATACGCGCTCGCAAAGTGCGAGAGGGGGGACTCGAACCCCCACGGGTGGCCCCACTAGATCCTAAGTCTAGCGCGTCTACCAGTTCCGCCACTCTCGCCCGCCCGTGGTGCGCGAGGTTCGACCTGTAGCAGGCCCGCCGCGCGGGTCGCAAGAACGGGTGGGACCCCCCGCAGGCGTTCTTGCCCGTCGATGGGAATCATCATAGGTTCGCGCGCTCCGAGGGGTGGATGCGCATCGACGGGGCCGCAGGCCGCAGAAGGAGGAACGTGAGATGACGAAGATCAGCGATCTGCTCGGCAAGGACGCCGATTCGCTCCTGAATCACCGCTGCACGACGATCGACAAATCGTCCCTGCACCTGCCCGGTCCGGACTTCGTCGACCGCGTCCTCGCCCTGTCGGATCGACCGATTCCGGTCCTGCGCAACCTGCAGTCGATCTTCGGACACGGCCGCCTGGCGGGCACGGGCTATGTCTCGATCCTCCCGGTCGACCAGGGCATCGAGCACAGCGCCGGCGCGTCGTTCGCGCCCAATCCGCTGTACTTCGACCCGGAGAACATCGTCCGCCTGGCCATCGAGGGTGGCTGCAACGCGGTCGCCTCGACGCTCGGCGTGCTCGGCGGCGTGGCGCGCAAGTACGCCCACAAGATCCCGTTCCTGCTCAAGCTGAACCACAACGAGCTGCTGACCTATCCGAACAAGTTCGACCAGATCATGTTTGCGCACGTGCAGCAGGCCGCCGACATGGGCTGCGCCGCCGTCGGCGCGACGATCTACTTCGGCTCGGACGAGTCGGGGCGCCAGATCCAGGAGGTGAGCAGCGCCTTCCAGGCGGCGCACGAACTCGGCATGGCGACCGTCCTCTGGTGCTACCTGCGCAACAACGCATTTGTGAAGGACGGCGTCGACTACCACGTCGCGGCCGACCTCACGAGCCAGGCCAACCACCTCGGGGTGACGATCCAGGCCGACATCATCAAGCAGAAGCTGCCCGAGAACAACGGCGGCTACACGGCGCTGAAGTTCGGCAAGACCAGCAAGCTGGTCTACGAGAAGCTGACCACCGACCATCCGATCGATCTCACCCGCTACCAGGTGGCCGGCTGCTACATGGGCCGCTTCGGTCTGATCAACTCCGGCGGCGCTTCGTCTGGCGCCAGCGACTTCGAGGAGGCGGCCAAGACCGCCGTGATCAACAAGCGGGCCGGCGGCACCGGCCTGATCTCCGGTCGCAAGGCGTTCCAACGGCCGATGAACGAGGGCATCAAGCTCTTGAACATCATCCAGGACGTGTACGGCGACCCGGCCATCACCGTCGCCTGATCTGCTTCCCGCCGTGGGCCGCGCTTCCGGCGCGCGTCCACGGCGGATCCTACCACCGATGCTCGACCGCGTCGCGTTCGTTTTTCCCGGCCAGGGTTCCCAAACGGTCGGGATGGGCACCGACCTGTGCGAGCACTTTCCGGTCGCGCGCGCCCTCTTCGACGAGGCGGACGATGCGCTCGGCTACCCGCTGTCGCGCATCATCCGCGAGGGGCCGGACGATGCCCTGCGCCTGACCGCCAACACCCAGCCGGCCATCCTGCTGGTCAGCGTCGCCGCGTATCGTGCCCTCGATCTGGTTCCGGCCGTGGTCGCCGGCCACAGCCTGGGCGAATACTCTGCCCTGGTGGCGGCCGGCGCCCTGCAGTTTCGCGATGCGATCGTCCTCGTGCACCGGCGCGGCCGCTACATGCAGGAGGCCGTGGCGCCCGGTGCCGGGTCCATGTTCGCCCTGATCGGCGCCGAGCCCGCGGCGAACGCCCAGGCGATCGCCGACGATGGCGGCGCGGTCGATATCGCAAACTACAACGCCCCGGGGCAGGTCGTCATCGCCGGCGAGCGCGACGCCACACGCCGCGTCGCCGCCGCGTGCGGCGCCCGGCAGGCGATCGAGCTGCCAGTCAGCGCGCCGTTTCACTGCCGGCTGATGAAGCCGGCGGAGGCGCGGCTGCGCGCCGACCTCGACGCGGTGCGCTTCGACGATCCCACCCCACCGCTGTACAACAACGTCGACGCCGACAGGGTCACCACGGCGGCCGCCGCGCGCGACGGCTTGGCGCGCCAGGTCAGCCGGGCGGTGCGCTGGACCGAGGCGATGCAGCACATGATCGCCGCGGAGGGCATCCGGACCATCGTCGAAGTCGGACCGGGGACGGTATTGTCCGGTTTGCTACGCCGGATCGATCGAAGCGTCGAGCGTCTGGCCGTGGACGACTCCGCCTCGCTGGCCAGCGCACGGGTAGCCCTGGGCGCCTGATCGGCGCCTGTTTGCCTTATCCGATCCACGCCGCCAGTCTGGGCAGGTGCGGTGCTCGAGCGTCCCCCACTGGATGCGCGCAACCGTGGCGGCCGCCGCCCTGGTGTTCGCCTGCGCGCGAGCCGGCGCTGCGGGGGTCTGCCCCGCCGGCGGCGCCGCGGTCGATGTGGCGCTGACGCCCCCGACGGACGGCGGTGCCACCAGCGCGATCGTGTTCGGCACCCTGGCGGCGCCGTCCTGCGACGATGCCGGCGCCGGGCTCGAGAGCGGCTACGCGTTTCGGATGGTCTGTGATCCGGCGACGCCCGCCACCTGCCGCCTGACGGTCGACGGGCTGCGCCCCGGCCAGTGGGCGCATCGTATCCTGGTGACCGAGGGCGAGAGCGGCGGCCAGTTCCAGGGTCGGACCCAATTCCTCCTCGACCGCAGCGCCGGCACCCACACGCTCGACTGGCCGCTCTTCCGCAGCGTCCATACCGTGACCTCGCTAGCCGACGCCCCGACCTGCACTGGATGCTTGCGCACCGCGATCGCCGACGCCGAGTTGGGGCTCAAGCCGGCGTTGGTCCAGTTCGCACCGGAGCTGGCGGGTATCATCACGCTCTCCGATCGTCTGCCGCCGCTGACGGCGGGGGCGGTCACGCTCGACGGCTTCGACGCCGACGGCGTCCCCCGGCGCCGTACCATCGACGCCGGCGGACTCAACTTCGCTGCCCTGCGCATCGTCGGGGCTGGCAACCGGATCTACGGCCTGGGACTGCACAACGTCGGCGGCGACAGCGACACCGTGTTGGTCGACGGCCCAGCCGCCAATGCCAATCTGCTCGAGGCGCTGCACGTCGTCGGACGCGCCAGCGAGGTGTGCGGCACAGACGTCCGGGGGTGTGTCGTCGACGGCGTCTGCGTGGTCCCCTCGCCGCAATCCCCGTTCGGGGAGTGCGGCGACGACGGGATCGCCGTGCGCGACTTCGCCGGCGCCGCCTTCCCAAACGTCATCCGCAACTGCGAGGTCAACGCCGCACACGACAAGGGCATCAAGGTCTCCGACAACGGGGCCGCCGTCGTGGTCGGTTCGCGCATCGTCGGCAACGCCGACGGCGGCATGCAGGCGACGCTCAGCGGTCGGCTGACCGCCATCGAGAACCTGGTCCGCGCCAACCGCGGTACCAACAGCGCCAACGGCCTGGCGGCCAACGGCGCCACCGTCGACGGCGTCGTGCCGGCCCGCCTCGAGACGCGCGGCAACCTGAGCATCGACAACGCCCTGCGCGGCATCTCGGTGCGCAGCCTGTCGACCGCGACGCTGCAGGACGACTTCGTCTGCGGCAACGGCACGCCCGGCCGCGGCGGCGGCTTCGGTCTGGCCGTCCTCGACGCCGCCGACCGCAGCGCCACCGCCAGCGCCAGCGGCCTGGCCATCGTGCACAACGTCGACGGCGGCGTGGTCGTTGGCGACACCTCGCACGCGACCTTCGGCACCGCCGATCAGCCGGGTCTCAACGCCTTCGCGTTCAACGGCCCTGCCATGCCCGCCAGCCCGGCCAACCTGCGCAATCAAACGGCCCAGGCGGTCCCCGCCGTCGGCAACATGTGGGAGCACTGCGGCGCGGCGATTCCCTGCGACGTCGCCGCCGTGCAGCAGCAGGATGTCTTCGCGCTGACCGCCGAGGCCGCGGTGGCGATCGAGCCGGCGCTGGCCACTCCCCAGCGCCAGGCCCCACGCATCACGGCGGTGGAACCGTCGTACGCCGCTGCCGGCGAGTGGATCCGGCTGTATGGTGAGGGCTTCGATGCCATCGACGGCAACGGCCCGGTGGCCAGCTGTGCCGCGATCGCCACGCTCAATCGCTGCTACCCGGTGCGCGGCAACTGCGTCTTCATCGATCGACAGCCGGCCGCGGTCATCGCGGCGACGCCGACGATGCTGGTCGTCGAGGCCCCGTTCACCTGCGTCGCGCCGGTCCTGATCCAGGCCCGCACGCGCTGGTCGCGCGGCTTCGCGCGAGCCAGCTTCTGCGCCCTGCCCGCCACCGCGCCCCCGGCTGGCTGACCGCCGCCTCCGGCTTGCGCTGGCATGGCCGACCCGGTAGCCAGGCGCGCATGATTGCCTGTCTCGATCTGGAAGGCGTGCTCGTCCCGGAGATCTGGATCAACGTCGCCGAGGCGACAGGGATCGACGCGTTGCGCATCACCACGCGCGACGAGCCGGACTACAACAAGCTGATGCGCAACCGCATTCGCATCCTCGACCAACACGGCCTGCGGCTGGCCGACATCCAGGCCGTCATCCGCAAGATGGGGCCGCTCGACGGCGCCGGCGAGTTTCTCGACTGGCTGCGCGCCCGACACCAGGTGATCATCCTGTCCGACACGTTCTACGAATTCGCCGCGCCGCTCATGGAGCAACTCGGCCACCCCTGCCTGTTCTGCAACTCGCTGGTGGTCGACGATGGCGGCACGGTGCGCGACTTCCGCATCCGCATCCACGACGGCAAGCGCAAAGCGGTCATGGCGCTGAAGCTGCTGAACTTCGAGGTGGTCGCCGCCGGCGACTCGTACAACGACACGACCATGTTGGACGAAGCCGACGCCGGCATCCTGTTCTGCCCGCCCGACAACGTCGTGCGCGAGTTCCCGCAGTTCCCCGTCACGCGCACGTACGATGAGCTGCGGGCGGCGATCACCAGCGCCACCGCCGGGCGCTGATCTGCCGGCGTCAGGGCTTCCGCAGCGTCAACAGGTCGCGCAGCACGGCCGGCACCGAATCGGCTTCGGTGCCGTGGTAGTAGCCACGGATCCGGCCCTCGGCGTCGACCAGGACGAGCCGGTCGCTGTGCGTGATCAGCTCGCCGCCGTCGTCCGCCGTCGCCGGATCGCGCTCCGCCACGCTGAGCCGAAAGCCCTTGCCGATCAGCTCGTGCATGGCACCGCGGTCGCCCGTGACGAACAGCCAGCTGTCGTCCACAGCCGCGAAGCGCGCCGCATAGTCGCGAAGGACCTCAGGGGTGTCGTGCGACGGGTCGACGCTGAAGGACACCATCCGCGCGTCAAGGCCGGCTTCACGCGCCTGCCGCTGGAGATCCACCATGCGCGTGGAGAGCACCGGACAGATGCCCGAACAGCGCGTGAAGATGAAGTCGGCCACCCACGGACGGCCGTCGAGATCCGCCCGGGCCAGCGGCTGCCCGGACCGCTCGATCAGCGTGAACGGCGGCACCTGGCCGAGCACCGGCAGCGCCTTGGGATCATCCGCGGGCCGGCGCAGCGAGAGCAGGCCGGCGGCGGCGACGGCGACCACGACGACGCCGAGTCCCGCCCACACCCAGGGCTCGCCGCCACGACTTGGCATACGCTTCGGAGCGCCCTCACACGGCGCCGATCCGACCCTCGTCGGCCGTCAGTTCAACGGCCAGGAATCGGGCATCAACATGAACAGGAAGAAGACGCAGAGAACCATCGGCGTCACCGCGATCATCGTCAGCGTCCGGTTCTCGAACTTCAGGTGCATGAAGTAGAGCCCGACCAGCGCGGCCTTGGTGAACGCCATGACCACCAGGAGCACTACCTTGGCCGCGTACGGGTACATCGGGCCGGTCGGCAGCGAGCCGGCGATCAGCTCGAGGATGGTCAGCGCCAGCAGCCACCAGAAGACCCCCATGTAGTTGGGGTGCAGGGTGGCGACGTGTGCGTCCTGGAAATGTTCTTTTCTGCGCGTGGCGTCGTCCATGACGTCTCCCCGGTCTCCAGATCAGATGAGATAGATGAAGGTGAAGACCAGAATCCAGATCAGGTCGACGAAGTGCCAGTAGAGCCCGACGGTTTCGACCCCGTTCCAGTTGGTCTTCGAGTAGCCGCCGCGCATGGCCTTGATGAGCACCACGCTCAGGTAGACCACGCCGGCGAACACATGGCAGCCGTGGAAGCCGGTGGTCATGAAGAACGTCGTGCCGAACTGCGCCGCGCCCCAGGGGTTGCCCGACAGGGTCAGCCCCTCGTGGATGATGTGCGTCCACTCATAGGCCTGCAGTGCGAGGAACGTCAGCCCGCCCAGGATCGTCAGGCCGAGGAACCGCACCAGGCGCTGCTGATCGCCGTCCTGAATCGCCGCCAGCGCCTTCACCATGGTCACGCTGCTGCAAATGAGCAGGAACGTCATGAAGCCGGTGAGCGCCACGCCGAGCACATTCGCCGGGTACGGCCAGCACAGGGTGGTGACCCCCTCGGTGCATGGTCCGAGCGAGAAGCGCAGGGCGCCGTAGGCGGCGAGCAACCCGCCGAACGACATCGCGTCGCCGGCGAGGAAGATCCACATGGCCAGCTTCGGCCAGCTCTCCGGCGTCAGCGGATTTTCGTACGTATCGACCTGTCCATGGTCTGCTGCTGCCGCCTGGCTCACGATGCTCCCTCCCTCTCGGCGCGCAGGATCCCCAGCGACGGTCGCTGCGGCCGGCTGCGCCAGTGCATCCACAGGATCCACCCCCCGGCGGATCCGACGACGATGAACGGCATGGCCATCAGAAACATGATGCTGAGCTTCCACGCCTGCGCGCGCTCGGCGTCCGCGCCGGTGAGGTAAGTGGCGCACATCGCGCACCCCTGCGCCAGGCTGTCGCCCGGCACGACCGCAACGGCCGCCAGCGCCAGGGCAGCGAGCGCCGCCACCGCACCCGCGCGCTTCATTGGTACACCATCGCGAACAGCACCAACCACAGGGCGCAGACGAACAGCCAATAGATCGTGCAGGCGTCGACCGCCGTGTCGTCCCCGCCGACGAGACGACCGCGCCAGGCCCAGAGTCCGACCACCCCCAGCCATGTCACGGCGCCGAGCACATGCATCGCGTGGGTGCCGATCAGGGTGTAGAACGTCGCGCCGTACATGCCGGCAGACAGGGTCAAGCCGTGATGGACGAGCCGAACCCATTCGACCCCCTGCACGGCAAGGAACAGCATGCCGAGTGCGCCGGTGATCAGCAGGTGGCGGCGCAGGGCCGGTTGGTCATCGCGGCGCACGGCACTGCGCGCCGCCAGCATCGTCGCCCCGCTGGCCAACAGTACCATCGTGTTGGCCCACGTCACCGCCAGCGGCAGGCGCGGCAGCGTCGGCGGTGGCCAGGCGGGGGTCGAGCCGCGCAGGATGATGTAGGCGCTGATCAGGCCGGAGAAGAACATCGACTCCGCCACCAGCAGGACGATCACGGCGAGCCGGGCGTTGCTGATCACGGGCGCCGCCGGCGCGCTGGGCATCGATGGACGGCGCGCCGCGCGCCGCGCCGCGGCCGACGCCAGAGACACCACGGCCGCGCTGCGCTGGGC
>JBOHWA010001154.1:0-6750 GCA_050735855.1 Binatia bacterium | reverse complement strand
CCCTCCACCAGCGCCCCGCCTCGCCGCCCCCGGCGCCGAGGACCCGGCGCCCTCCACTTTCCCGTCAACCATTCGGCGGCTGGGATCGTCAGAGAGGGTAACAGGATGCTTCTCCCCCCCATGGGCGGTTGCCCCCCCGTTGCCGTTCATGGTTGCCCCGCGGGCGGCGCGCCGCACAGCGCGCCGCCCGTGCCTTCCTCGTCGGGCGGGGTTGACTAGGCGGGAGCCGTCCTTTCAACTGCTCAGTTGAGGTGGCGCACGGCGCGCCGCTCGACAACCCGACCCACGGCATGCGACGTCCCCCCCGCCCCGCCCACGGCTCAGCAGGAGCTTCGCCCACCCGGTTCTGCGCCGCACTTGCGATCCTGCTCTGGGCGGCCGCCGCCGGCGCGCAGGGGCCGAGCGAGAAGACGCTGAGCGAGTGCCTGGCGATGGCGCTCGACCACCATCCGTCGCTCAAAGCGGCGGGCGCGGCAGTCGACGCGGCGCATCAACGCGTCTGGCAGGCGGCCTCGGGCTACCTGCCGCAGATCAACGCCGCGTACAGCCTCGATCGCAGCATGACCAGCCTCGGCGCCAGCACCGGCACCGACGTCGATCCGCAGTCGAGCACCTTCACGTTCCACGAAACCGGCGCGAGCTTCTCGCAGCGTCTGTTCGATTTCGGCAAGACCCTGGCCGACATCCGCGGCGCGCAGGCGAGCCAGCGCTCGGTCGACGCCGACCGCGCCACGCAGCGCGAGACCGTCGTCCTCAGCGTCAAGCAGTCCTACTACCAGTTGCTCGCCGCCCAGCGCCTGCGCGTCGTCGCGGAGGACACGGTGCGGCAGAACCGCGCCCAGACGGCGTTGGCGGAGGGGCGCAACCAGGTCGGCCTGGCGCCGCGCTTCGACGTCACCCGCGCCCGCGTCCAACTGGCGCAAGCCGAGCTCGACCAGCTCACCGCGCGCAACAACGTGCAGCTGGCGCGCGAGACCCTGCGCAACGCCATCGGCCTGACGGCGCCGCTCGACTTCGACATCGTCGATACGCTCGAGGCCGCGCGCGTGCAGATCGGCGAAACGCAGGCGCTGCAGACCGCCTATGACAGCCGCCCCGAGCTGGCCAGCATCCTGGCGCAGCAGAATGCCGTCGAGCAGCAGGTCGCCAGCCTGCAGCGCGACTACCTGCCCTACGTCACCGGCAACGGCGGCTACTTCTGGTCGGGCACCTGGAACGGCTCCGAGGTCCCCTACGAGGACAGCTGGAACATCGGCGCGGCGGTCAACCTGTCGCTGTTCAACGGCGGCCTGACCACGGCGCAGGTCGGCGAGGCCAAGGCCAACCTGTCGCGCCTGCGATACGACGAGGACACGCTGCGGCAGAACATCGCGCTGGCGGTGCGCCAGGCGCTGCTCAACGCCCAGCAGGCGAGCGAGAGCATCGGCGTCGCCGAGAAGGGCGCGCAGGAGGCGCGCGAGAGTCTCGAGCTGGCCGAGGGGCGCTACGAGACCGGCGTCGGCAACATCATCGAGCTCACCGACGCGCAGACCGCCCGCACCTCCGCCGAGGCGCGCGCCGTGCAGGCACTCTACGACTACCAGACCTCGCTCGCCGAGCTCGAGCGCGCCATGGGCCAGGCGCTGGCGCGGGAACCGTGATGCACCGACTGCGCTGGATCGGCATCGTCGTCGTGCTGCTGGCCGGCGCCGCAGCCGCGTATGCCTACTGGGGGCGCGGCAACGGCGAGGCGGACGGCGGCTACGTCACCGCCGCGCTGGCGCGCGGCCCGGTGACGGCGACGGTGATCGCCACCGGCACCGTCAACCCGGTCACGACGGTGCAGGTCGGCACCTACGTCTCCGGGCCGATCATCGCCCTCGACGTCGACTTCAACTCGATCGTCACCAAGGGGCAGCGCGTCGCCCAGATCGACCCCGCGCCGTTTCTCGTCAAGGTGCAGCGCGCCGACGCCAACCTCGCCAACGCGCGCGCCAAGGTCGAGAAGTCGCGCGCCGATCTCACCCTCAAGCGGCTCACGCTCGAGCGCAATCGCGAGCTGCGCGGGCGCGACTTCATCGCCCAGAACGACGTCGACACGGCGCAGAGCAACTACGACCAGGCGATCGCGCAGCTGGCGCTCGACGAAGCCGGCATCAAGCTGTCCCAGGCCGAGCTCGCCGATGCGCGCATCAGCCTCGCCTACACCGACATCACCTCGCCGGTCGACGGCGTCGTCGTCTCGCGCAGCGTCGACGTCGGCCAGACCGTCGCGGCCAGTTTCCAGACGCCGACGCTGTTCCTCATCGCCCAGGACCTGACCAAGATGCAGGTCAACGCCAGCGTCAGCGAGTCGGACATCGGCAGCGTGCACGACGGGCAGGCGGCGACCTTCACCGTCGACGCCTACCCCGGCCGCGAGTTCAGCGGCACCGTGCGCCAGGTGCGCAACGCGCCGGTGACGCTGCAGAACGTCGTCACCTACGACGTCATCGTCGGCGTCGACAACCTCGATCTGGCGCTGAAGCCCGGCATGACGGCGACGATCGCCATCACCACCGCGCACGCCGACGACGTCCTGCGCCTGCCGGTGCGCGCCCTCACCTTCAACCCGCACCCGGCGCACGACGGCACGCCCGCCGCGCGCCCGACCGCGGGCGCCGACGCCGGCCCGGGCGTCTGGCGTCTGCAGGCCGACGGCCGCCTGGAGCGCGTCGCGGTCGCGACCGGCCTGCGCGACGACCTCTTCGTCGAAGTGAAGGACGGCGCGCTGCAGGCCGGCGACCAAGTCGCGCTGGCGATCAGGAAGACGACGGAAAAGGCCGAGGGCCCGAGCATTCCCGGCATGCCGCGCATGCGGCGCTGACCGGCCTGCCGCCGCGCCGCAGCCCGTCTGGCACAGATGCTGATCGAGGTGGACGACCTCTGGAAGGTGTACGCGCTCGGCGACGTCGAGGTCGAAGCGCTGCGCGGCGTCTCGCTCGCCATCGAGGCCGGCGAGTTCGTCGCCATCATGGGTGCCTCGGGCTCGGGCAAGTCGACGTTCATGAACATCCTCGGCTGCCTCGACCGGCCGACGCGCGGCCGCTACCGGCTCGACGGCACCGACATCGCCGGGCTCGATGCCGACGCGCGCGCCGCGGTGCGCAACCGCCAGCTCGGCTTCGTCTTCCAGAACTTCAACCTGCTGCCGCGCACCAGCGCGATCGAGAACGTCGAGCTGCCGCTCTTCTACGGCGACACCCCGCTCGGCACCCAACACGCCCGCGCCCGCGCGGCGCTCGCCGCCGTCGGGTTGGGCGACCGCGAGCACCACCTGCCGAGCCAGCTCTCCGGCGGCCAGCAGCAGCGCGTCGCCATCGCCCGGGCGCTGGTCAACGAGCCGGCGGTGCTGCTCGCCGACGAACCGACCGGCAACCTCGACAGCCATACCAGCGACGAGATCATGGCCGTGGTGCAGGACCTGAACCGGCGCGGCATCACCGTCGTGCTGGTCACGCACGAGCAAGACATCGCCACCTACGCCGGCCGCGTGGTGACCTTCCGCGACGGCCTGCTGCTCTCCGACGTGCGCCAGGCACCGCGCCGGGCCCGGGCGAACGGCGCATGAAGCTGCTGCGCATGACCCTGATCACGGCGCTGCGCGCGCTGCGCCGCAACAAGCTGCGCTCGGTGCTGACCATGCTCGGCATCGTCATCGGCGTCGCCGCGGTGATCGCCACCGTCAGCATCGGCCAGGGCGCCGACGCCGCCGTGCAGCAGCAGATCCAGAGCCTCGGCACCAATCTCCTGATGGTGGTGCCCGGCGCGACGACGTCGACCGGCGTGCGCTCGGGCTGGGGCGGCGTGTCGACGCTGACCAAGGGCGACGCCGACGCCATCGGCAGCGACGCGCCGGCGGCAAAGGACGTCACCTACTTCAAGCGGCAGATCGCGCAGGTGATCGCCGGCGACAAGAACTGGTCGACCGCCATCCAGGGCGCGCCGCCGTCGTTCTTCCGCGTGCGCGATTGGCCGGTCGTGCAGGGCAGCCCCTACACCGAGCGCGACGAAGAAGGGGCGGCGCGCGTCGCCGCGCTGGGGCAGACCATCGTCGAGCAGCTCTTCGGCGTCGGCCAGGATCCGGTCGGGGCCGTCGTGCGCATCAAGAACGTCCCCTTCCGCGTCGTCGGCGTGCTGCAGCAGAAGGGGCAGACGATGTGGGGCCAGGATCAGGACGACGTCATCCTGATCCCCTTCTCGACCGCCGAGCGGCGCGTGCTGGGCACGGAGTTTCTCGGCACGGTCGATCAGATCTTCGTCACCGCCGCCTCGAGCGCCGAGATCGACGAGGCGGTCGAGCAGGTGACGACGTTGGTGCGCCAGCGCCACCGCATCCAGCCCGGCGAGGAGGACGACTTCACCGTGCGCAACCTGGCCGACTTCGCCCGCGCCTCGCAGATGGCGAGCCAGGTGATGACCAACCTGCTGATCAGCGTCGCGACCATCTCGCTGCTGGTCGGCGGCATCGGCATCATGAACATCCTGCTGGTCTCGGTGACCGAACGGACGCGTGAGATCGGCATCCGCATGGCCGTCGGCGCCAAGAGCCGCCACATCCTGCTGCAGTTCCTGGTCGAGGCGAGCGCCCTCAGCATGGCCGGCGGTGTGGTCGGCGCGGCGCTCGGCATCGGCGCCTCGATGCTGATCTCCCGGCTGGCCGGCTGGCCCACCCTGCTGTCGCCCGCCGCGGTGCTCGGCGCCGTGCTCTTCTCCGGCGCCGTCGGCGTGTTCTTCGGCTTCTATCCGGCCCGCAAGGCCTCGCGGCTCGATCCGATCACCGCCCTGCGCTACGAGTGACGGAGCCGGCATCATTGACGGCGCAGCAGCGCCTTGCCAAAAGCAGGCGACCGGAGCGGAGGACGCGATGAAGAGAGCGATGACGACGGGGTTCGGACGGTTGGTACTGACGGGCGTCCTCGCGGCCGCACTGGGCGCGGGGGCGGCGCGCGCCGCCGACCCGCTACCACCGCTGCGGGTCGGCATGGCGACGAACTACCCGCCGCTGGCCTTCAAAGAAGACGGCAAGCTGCAAGGGGTCGAGGTCGACTTCGCCGGCCGCCTCGGCAAAGAGCTCGGCCGCGAGGTCGTCGTCGTCGAGGTGCCGTGGGAGCAACTCGGCAAGGCGATGCTGGAAGAGAAGCGCATCGACATGGTGATGTCGGGCACGTCGATCACCGAGCAGCGCAAGGAGCGCTTCGCCTTCACCGACCCCTACCTCGAGGTCGGGCAGATGGCACTGGTGCGCACGGCCGACTTCCCCGCGCTGCGCGATCCTGCGGCGATGGACCTGCCCACCGCGCGCGTCGGCTTCATCAGAAACACGACCGGCGAGGAGTACGCCCGCCACCAGCTCAAGCGCTCCACGCTGCAGGGCTTCAAGACCACCGAGGAAGGCGTCGCCGCACTGGAGAACAACCAGATCGACTACTTCATCCAGGACGCGCCGGCGGTCTGGCGCGTCACCGGCGGCTTCTTCACCGAGAATCCGAAAGTGAAGGGGCTCTATCGGCCACTGACCCAGGAGTACCTGGCCTGGGTGGTGCCGAAGGAGAACACGGAGCTGCTGTCGCAGCTCAACGCGGTGATCAAGAAGTGGAAGGCCGACGGCACGCTCGATGACGTGATCGACGATTGGATCACGGTCAAGAAGACCTCGGTCGAGGTGATCCAGCACAAGCCGTGACCGCCGCCGGGTCGACCCACAGCATCGTGCCCTTGCGCAGGTTGACGAAGGCGAGCTCCGGCAGGCTGTAGAGCATCCCGCGCAGGCCGGCGCCGAGTCTGGCGCCGGCATCGCCCGGCCAGGTGGCGAGGCCGACGGCGCTGGTGCCGAGGCCGTAGAGCAGATTGGCCGCGCCGAGCAGCGGGCGCACGGCCGGCGCCTCGTCGGTGAAGAACAGGAAGGCCGAATCGCGCGCCGGGTGCTGGTAGACGGTCGAGGTCAGCGTGTTCGACTCGCGCAGCGCCACCCGCCAGGTCGGCTCGGCCGCGGCCAGCGCGGCCAACTGCTGCTGCCGATACGAGGGGCGCGTCTGCTCTCCGGCGACGGCATATTCGCGGCCGACCGCGTCCGCCGAGAGGAAGGGGATGAAGCTGAGGGTGCGGTCGAGCTCGACGACGCCACCGAGCTGCGCGCGCGAGGCGCGGCGCGGGTCGTCGCCGGCATCGCCCAGCGCGGCTTCGATGGTGGCGAAGAGCTCGTGCACGCAGTTGTGCGCGGTGAGGTGGTAGCCGTAGAGGTCGGCGAGGCGGCGCCGGTAGGCCGCCTGGGCGGCGGCGGCGGCGGCGCGCTCGACCTCGAGGTCCGCCTCGAGCTGCACCGGCGCGACCAGATCGGTGCGGCGCGCCGGCCGCTCGGGCAGCAGCCCGCCGCTCTCGAGGCGCAGCGGCGCGCCGGCGCGGGCTCGGGCGATGGCCTCGACCCGGTTGGTCAGCGCCTCGAAGCGCGTGTAGTCCGCCTCGCGCCAGCGCGGCTGGGCAAACAGCTCGGCGCGCGCCGTGGCCAGGCGGGGCTCCAGCTGGCCGGAGAGGGCGGCCAGCGCGACGGCGCGGTCGGCACCGTCGGGCAGGGCCGCGAGCGGCGCGTCCGGCGCGAAGGCGTCGAGCACGACGATCTGTCCGTCGGCCACCGTCGCCTCGATCGCCGCCAGGCGGGCGAGGCCGAGGAGCAGCGGATAGCCGAAGTCGGGGCGCGGCGACGCCGCCAGCGCCGCCAGCTCACCGGTGAGT
>JBOHWA010001153.1:0-2705 GCA_050735855.1 Binatia bacterium | reverse complement strand
CCTTAGACCTGATAGTCGCCGGCACCGTTGGTTACCTGCTTGTAGGCGTCGAGCACCTGACGGCAGCCGGTGGCGCCGACCGGATGTCCGGCGCCGATCAGGCCGCCGCTCGGGTTGATCGGCAGCTTGCCGCCCATCTCGATGGTGCCGTCCTCGACCGCCTTCCACGCCTCGCCCGGCTTGGTGAGGCCGAAGTGGTCGATCGCCATGTATTCGGAGGTGGTGAAGCAGTCGTGCGTCTCGATCGCCTGCACGCCCCAGCAGTCCTTCACCCCGGCGCGCTTGAAGGCGTCGACGATGGCGGCGCGGGTGTGCGGCAGGACGTACTGGTTGTCGGCGCTCTCGGCCACCTTGGTGGTGAACTCGATCGGCGCCGTGTGATGGCCCCAGCCGAGGATCTGCGGGATCGAGTCGAGCCTGATGCCGCGCTTCTTGGCGTACGCGGCGGCGGCCTTCTCGGAGGCGAGGAAGAGGGCGACGGCGCCGTCGGTCACCTGCGAGCAGTCGGAAATCTTCAGCCGCCCACCGATGACGCTGTTGAACTTGTCGTTGGCGCAGGCGTGCTCTTCGGTCATGTACCAGCTGCGCGTCTGCGCCAGCGGGTTGCGCTTGGCGTTCGAGTAGTTGACCGCCGAGATGTGCGCCAGGTGCTCGTCCTTCAGCCCGTAGCGCTTGTCGTACTCGTCGCCGAGCTTGCCGAACAGCTTGGGGAAGGGAAACTCGATGCCTTGCGCCTCGCGCGAGTACCAGGCCGCGGTGCCGAGGAAGTCGGCGCCGCGCTTGGGGTCGACGGTCTTCATCTGCTCGACGCCGACCACCAGCGAGAGGTCGTAGCGCCCGGCCTCGATCTCGGCCGAGGCGGCGAGCAGCGCGATGCTGCCGGAGGCGCAGGCGGCCTCGTGGCGCGAGGTCGGGATGCCGCTGAAGGCGGGATCGACCTCGAGCAGGAAGGCGCCGAGGTGGCCCTGCATCGAGTAGAGCTCGGCCGCGAAGTTGCCGACGTGGCCGGTCTCGATCTCGCCCGGCTCGAGGCCGGTGGCCTCCAGGCCGCCGAGCACCGCCTCGCGCAGCATGGCGACGATGTGCTTGTTCTCCTTCGTCCAGTTGCGCGCGAAGTCGGTCTGGTATCCGCCGAGAACGTAGACAGGGGCTGCCATGGGTCTCTCCCTTCGTGGTCCCTCTTCAGGGATTCCTTGGGTAGCGGGCTGCCACCCACGCCGGCACACAGTACCACCGGTTTTCGAGCCGGTGCAAGGCTACTGAATCAATATTCAGCCGGCAAAGAAGCGGCCGATGTTGACCTGCGGGACCTTGAACAGGCGCTCGCCGGCCTTTGCCTGGGTGAGGACCTTGGGAACCTGCAGGCCGGCCTTCTCGATCGCCTTGATCGACTCTTTGATGCCCATGACGTCAGCCAGCACCGTCGGCGGCGCCCAGTTGAAGCCGAAGCCCATGATCTTGTCGACGTCGCTCGCCTCGGCCACCACCTCGCCGTCGCCGACGCGGTTGAGGCCGTAGCTGACGTAGCCCAGGATCACCTTGCGGGCGAGGTCGGCCTCGCTGCCCTTGGCGTCGAGGAACACCTTGAAGGCGTCGGTGTAGCGCGCGACGTGGTGCAGCTGGCGCATCTTCTCGACGAAGGCGATCGGCTCGACCTTGACGTCGCTCGGCGACTTGTAGGCGCCGCTCTTCGGATCGAGCACCAGGTTGACGGTCTTGCCGTCCTCCTTGGTGCGCCGATAGAAGCCGCCGCGCTCCGGCGTCTTGTTGCCGAGGTGACCCTCTTCGATCAGCTCGGCGACGTAGGTCGGCAGCTGGAAGGCGGCGTGCGCCTCGTCCTTGGTGTTGGCGTGGACGTTGTCGACGATGGCGCGGTGCACGTCCCAGCCGACCAGGTCGACGGTCGCCAGCGGCGGCATGGCGCGGCCGGTGTACGGTCCGACGAGATAGTCGATGAACGCGATACCGTGCTCGGCGGCGAGTTGCGCGCACTCGTTGAGCACCTTGAAGCCGACGCGGTTGCCGGCGAAGGCCGGCTGGTCGCGACACAGCGTGACGACGCGACCGAAGCGCTGCTCGAGCATCTCGATGATCGGGCCGATCAGCTTCGGGTCGGTGCCGGCGTGCGGGATCACCTCGGTGCCGACGATGACGTTGGGTGGGTTGAAGAGATGGATGCCGAGGAAGTTGCGCTGGAAGCTCTCCGAGCCGATCTTGGCCATGTCGGTGATCGACAGGCCGGAGGAGACGGTGGCGACGATCGAGTCGGGCCGGCGGTACTTGTCGACCTTGGCGAAGAACGCCTTCTTGATCTCCATGTCCTCGGCGAGAGCCTCGAAGATCAGGTCGGCCTTGCCGACCGATTCGGCCAGGTCGCCGTCGTAGGTGCCGACCGCCAGCCGGTCCGCGATGCGGATCGACTTGGCCATGTTCTGCGCCCCGACCAGCCCCTCGCGCGCCTTCTCGGTCGAGCGCGCCAGCAGCACCACGTCGCAGCCGCCGGCCGCGAACACCTCGGCGCTCCCGGCGCCCATGGTGCCGTTGGCACCGAGAACAACGACTCGTTGGATGTTGACCATACGCGCAGGAACTCCTCTGAAGATTGATTGTCGGGGCGCGGCAGAAACGGGAAAACTCTGGGTGCGTAGAACAGTTCCGCCCGCAAGACAAGCCGCCGTGGAGGGCGCCGGGCTCTCGGCGCCGGG
>JBOHWA010001152.1:0-3604 GCA_050735855.1 Binatia bacterium | reverse complement strand
GTGCCGCGCCGACCGCGACGGTCGCGCCGCCGGTGCCGCTGCCCGAGGTGGCGCGGCGCGGCGACGAGACGGCGGTCTACCTGCGCCAGGTCGAGGAGCGCCTGAAGCCGGGCGATACGATCGGCGCCATCGAGACCGAGCTGCCGGGGTTGACCGATCGGCTGACCCTGCTGCAGGCGCGCACGACGCGCGTCCTGGAGGCCGCGCCGTCGCTGCGTATCGTCGCCGAGATCAGCGCCCAGTGGCGCGCGCTGCAGGATCTGCTGACCGACTGGGACGCCACCCTGACCGAGCGCTCGGTGGTGCTGGAGAAGGAGATGGCCGGCCTCGCCGAGCTGCGCGAGGTGTGGAAGGCGACGCGCGACCTGGCGCAGGCGCAGGGCGCACCGCCGGCGGTGTTCGAACGCATCAAGGCGACGTCGCATCTGATCGCCGAGGTGCGCAAGGGGATCGAGACGCACCGGCAGGCGTTGCTCGTCCTGCAGGAGCGCGTCGTGCAGGAGGCGGCCCGCTGCCGCGACACGCTCGACCAGCTCGGTGCCTACCGCCAGGACGCGGTCGGCCGCCTGCTGACCCCCGACGGCGCGCCGCTCTGGGCGCGCGAGCGCTGGGACTTCACCTCGAGCGAGGCGGTCGAGCAACTGCGCACCCAGGCGGGCGAATCGATCACCGGGCTGCGCGACTACCTGGTGCTGCAGCTGGCGCGGGTGCCGCTGCAACTGCTGCTCTTCGTCGCGCTGTTCGCGGTGTGGCGCAAGGGCCGGCAGCGCACGGCCGGCTGGGTCGCCGAGGACGAGACCATCGGCCGCATCGCCGTCGTCTTCGAGCATCCGGCGTCGGCCGCGCTGCTGCTCGCGCTGCTGGCGAGCCCATGGATCTATCCGCAGGCGCCGATCCAGCTGGTGCTGGTGGTGCGCATCGCCTGCGTGCCGGTGCTGCTGCGCGTCCTCGATCGGCTGGTCGACCGCCCGTTGCTGCCCGGCCTCTACGTCCTCGGCGGCTTCTTCGTCAGCGACCAGGTGCGCCAGGTGCTGGCGACGCTGCCGCGTGCCGAGGAGATGCTCTTCCTGCTCGAGATGCTCGCCGGCGCGGTGGTGGTCATGTGGATGCAGCGCAGCGGTCGCATCGCCGCGCTCGCCGCCCATCTGTCGCCGCGCACCGTCGCCTTCATCAGCCGCGCCGCGCGCGTCGTCGCCCTCGCCTTTGCCTTCGCGCTGCTCGCCGGCGGGCTCGGCTTCATGCAGCTGGCGCGCGTCGTCGGCGGCGCCGTGCTCGGCAGCGGCTACGCCGCGATGCTGCTGTTCGCCCTGCAGCGCCTCGGCGAAGGCGCCTGGGCCTACGCGCTGCGCACC
The DNA here is from genome assembly GCA_050735855.1 of Binatia bacterium. GTDB lineage: Bacteria > Desulfobacterota > Binatia > HRBIN30 > CADEER01 > JBOHWA01. Next base: position 2,252 of record JBOHWA010001152.1, on the reverse strand, counting down.
CAGGCGCTGGGCGGCCTGCACGCCGTGCAGCGCCACCGCGCCCTGCTGCAACACCGCGGCGAGCGCCTCCTCACCTGGGTGGCGAGCGCCGCCTGGATCGTCGCGACGCTCGAGAGCGCCGAATTGCGCGAGCCCGTCTGGCACATCGTGCACGGCCTGCTCACCTCGCGTTTCACGGCCGGCACCTTCAGCATCTCGCTGGGCGATGTCGTCGCCTTCGTGGTCACCGTCTGGCTGTCGTTCCTGCTCTCGCGCTTTGCCCGCTTCGTGCTCGAAGAGGACATCTACTCGCGCCTGCGGCTGACGCGCGGACTGCCCTATGCGTTCTCGAGTATCCTGCACTACCTCATCCTGCTGGTCGGGTTCTTCGTCGCGCTGGCCGCCACCGGCCTGCAGCTCGATCGCTTCGCGCTGCTCGCCGGCGCCTTCAGCGTCGGCATCGGCTTCGGGCTGCAGACCATCGTCAACAACTTCGTCTCCGGCCTGATCCTGCTCTTCGAGCGCCCGGTGCAGGTCGGCGACACCGTGCAGATCGGCACGCTGACCGGCGAGATCCGGCGCATCGGCCCGCGCGCCAGCGTCGTGCGCACCTTCGACGGCGCCGACGTGATCGTGCCGAACAGCCAGCTGATCGCCGATGCGGTGACCAACTGGACGCTCAGCGATCGCCTGCGGCGCATCGAGATCACCGTACCGACGGCCGCCGGCAGCGATGCGGACGACGTGCTCGCCCTGCTGCTCGATATCGCCGCGGCCCATCCGCTGGTGCTGCAGCAGCCGCCGCCGAGCGCCGTGCTCGACAGCATCGGCAACAGCACGCTCACCTTCATCCTGCGCGCCTGGACCGACCGCTTCGAACAATGGGGCTCGATCCGCAGCGAGCTGCTGGTCGCCATCGAGCGCGCCTTCCGGGAAAAACGCCTGGCCAGCCCGCCGCCCGCGGGCCCCGCGCCGCCCGCGCCGCCTTGACATCGCGCCGGGGGGCGATCAACGGCTCCGTCTGCTAGGCTCGGGCGCATGGATCCCCATCGTCGGGCCGAACTGCGCAGCCTGGTATACCATCGCCAGATCGCCGCGCGCCTGGCCAACGAACCGGACCTGATCATCCGGGCGCGGCAGCGGGTCAGCGGATGGCTAGCCGCGGGGTCGGTGGCGCCGGCCGAAGCCGAAGCCTGGGCCGAAGTACTCGCCGCCGACGCGACGTCCATCGCAGTCCTGCTCAGCGAGGACTCGGAGCACGCACGCGCACTGCGTCAGTCGAGTCCGTTTGCCGGCGCCCTGACAGCGGCAGAGCGGTGGCGGCTCTGGCGCGAGACGCAGTCGCCGGTGGAGGCTGGGCGGTGACCCGCGCTCAGCTCGAACACCTGCTGCGCGCGGCGGGCGACTTGTGCGAGGAGGATGAGCTGATCGTCATCGGCAGCCAGGCGATCTTGGGGCAGTTTCCGGACGCCCCCGAGGCGTTGCGCGTCTCGACCGAGGCCGATCTGATCCCGTGTCGGCACCCGCAACGCGCCGACCTGATCGACGGAACCATTGGCGAGCTGTCGCCGTTTCACGCGACATACGGGTACTACGCACAAGGGGTTCAGGAGGCCACCGCGACGTTGCCGCCGGGATGGCGTGAGCGCACGGTGGTCATCCGCAACGCGAACACGCGCGGGATCACCGGGCGGTGCCTCGAGGTGCACGACCTGCTCGTCTCAAAGCTCGTCGCCGCGCGCGAGAAGGACCACCGCTTCGCCCGTGCTGCGATCGCGCACGGCTTGGTCGACGCGTCCACATTGTTGGATCGCCTGGCGGCGACGGCCCTCCCCCCGGCACGCCGCGCTGAGATCGCGGCGCGCGTTCGCTCCTACTTCGGAGGTGACACATGATCGATCTGCACTTCTGGCCCACGCCCAACGGCAAGAAGGTGACCATCCTGCTGGAGGAGTGCGGGCTGCCGTATCGGGTCGTCCCCTGCCGGCTCGGACAGGGCGACCAGTTCAGCGACGACTTCCTGCGCATCAGCCCGAACAACCGCATGCCGGCCATCGTCGACCACGACCCCGCCGACGGCGGCGCGCCGATCGCGCTGTTCGAATCGGGCGCCATCATGATCTACCTCGCCGAGAAGGCGGGGCGCTTCTATCCGCAGGCGCTGCGCGCGCGGCACGAGATCAACCAGTGGGTCATCTGGCAGATGGCCAACCAGGGGCCCAAGACCGGCGAGTGCGGCCACTTCCGCCGCTTCGGCCCGTCGCAGGGCGACC
>JBOHWA010001151.1:0-5174 GCA_050735855.1 Binatia bacterium | reverse complement strand
GTCTGACCTCGCGTCATGCCGTGGGCCCCGGCCACGCCGGCGCGGCGTATCGTCGCTCACCTGCGCAGCCGACACAGCAGCACTCCCGCCGCGGTCGCGCCCGCGCCCGCGCCCCGCCGCCGCGCGTCCTTCGTCAGGCTCGTGCGCTGTTTCAACGCGACGAACAAGGAGGCTCCATGAAGACGCTCCGATTGGTGTTGCTCATGCTGGCCGCCGTCCTCGTCCTGTGCGCCCCACGCCTCGACGCGCAAGCACCCGCCGCCGGCACTCTCGATCATCTGCTCTGCTACACCGTCAACGACAAGACCAAGCCCGCCGCGCTGGTCGATCTGAACGCCGAGCTGCAACCCGAGTTCAGCCAGTTCGGTTGCAAGGTCGTCAAAGCGACCAAGTTCTGCGTCCCGGTCACCAAGCGCATCGTGCAGCCCGGCACCACCGGCCCGGGCATCGTCGGGCAGCCGCTGCGCGACGACTACATCTGCTACATGGTGAGATGCCCAAACGGCGCGCCGCCGATTGCGAGCAAGCTGGTCGCCGACCAGTTCGGCCAGCGCAAACAGGAGAAGTACAAACCCTTCGAGCTCTGTGTGCCGGCCCGCAAGGGATCACCGCCGTGCGCGCAGATCGGCAGCGGCCGCCAGTGCGGCGGCGTCTGCCCGAACGACATCGCTGGCGCGCCGACGGCCTGCCGCTACGACAGCGTGCTCAAGGAGTGCACCTGCGAACCGCAGGCATGCGGCGGCAAGCCGGACAAGAGCGGCCACTGCGGCGGCGCCTGCCCCGACCCCACCCAGGCCTGTCACGCCGGCGTCGATGCGGCGGGCAACAAGGCCTGCGTCTGTGACGATCCACCCACACCGCCCTGCGGGCTCAACCCGGCCACCGGCACCTGCGGCGGCACGTGCGTGAACCCAGCCGATACCTGCGTCTTCGTCACCACGCCCAGCGGGCCGAACTGCATCTGCCAGCCACCCGTCCCCCAGTGCCAGCCGCTGGCGACGGCCGGCCAGTGCGGCGGCCCTTGTCCGCCAGGGCTGTCCTGTCTCCTCAACCCCGTGATCAACCAGTGCCGCTGCGACCCGCCGACGCAGGTCTGCGGCCAGAACCCGGTCACCGGCCAGTGCGGCGGCCCCTGCCCGGTCGGCAGCCTCTGTCGTCTGATCACCACCACCGGCGTCGTGACCTGCGCCTGCGTCCCGTGACGCGCGAGTAACGCGAGGAGCCCCCGATGCGTTGAGCATCGGGGGCTCCAGTACCGAGCCCTCCAGGGCCGTGCCGTACTCGGCGCGTCGTGGTCGTTCGTCAGACCAGGACGGCTTGGCTCGACACGTCGGCCGCCAGCGCCTGCCACTCGGGCCCCGCCAGCGCGTCGAGGAACGACGCGTCGACCGGCGCGTGCAGCTCGATCGTCTCGCCCGTCCGCGGATGCGGCAGGCGCAGCACGCTGGCGGCGAGCAGCAGGCGGGTGATGCCGAGCGCCTCGCGAAAGAAGCGATTGTGGGCCCCGTCGCCGTAGTTGACGTCGCCGATGATCGGATGGCGCAGGTGCTTCATGTGGCGGCGGATCTGGTGGCGGCGGCCGGTGCGCGGGCGGCAGGTGACGAGCGAATAGCGCGCCGTCGCGTAGCGACCGACGGGGCTGTTGAACTCGGCCCGGGCCAGGCAGCGCACCGCGGTGAAGGCCTCGCGCGTGTCGAGCGTCCGGCGGCGCGCCCGCCGATCGGCGATGTCGCGCAGCGGGTGGTCGACGTCCACCGCGCCCGGCGCCCAGCCGCGCACGACGGCGACATACGTCTTCGCCACCGCGCCGTCACGAAAGGCTTCCGCCAGGCGGCTCGCCGCCTGGGCGTGGAGCGCGAAGACCACGATCCCCGAGGTCGCCTTGTCGAGGCGATGCACCGGGTGCACCGCGGCGCCGATCTGGTCGCGCAGGGTCTGCAGCAGGAAGTGCGAGGCGCGCGTGTCGATCGACGAGCGGTGGACGAGCAGGCCGGCCGGCTTGTGCACCGCCACCAGGTCGTCGTCGCGGTAGAGGATCGTCAGGGGGGAGTGCATGGGGTTGGCCCGCAGATCGGGACTCGACCGCTCACCGATCGCGCCGTCGCGCTCAATAGTCATAGCTCACGGGGCTTTGCCAGGAACTCAGAAGACCAACAACGGATTCCGCGGATTAAACGGATCTCACGGATTCGGGCTCAGGAATCCGTTCAATCCGCGTAATCCGTTGTTGCCTTCTGCATTCTTGGTCTCAGGGGAGGTAGCGCCCGATCACGGTCTGCTGCGCCCAGTTGGGCGTCTGCGCCGGGTCCTCGCCGCCGCAGCCCAGCCCGGCGAAGGCGAACTGGCTCGGGTGGCGCAGCAGCGCGGCGGCCTGCTCGCGCATCTCGTTGGGGAGGCCGAAGGGGATCTCGTTGACGCGATCGACGCTGGTCAGGCGGCGGATGTACTCGGCGCGCACGCGGCGGGTGACGCAGGCCTGGTCGACGCGATGGCCGCTGCGGAACTTGTTCTGCGTCCAGAGCAGGCGGGTGCCGCTCGGGTCCCAGGCGAACTCGGGGATCACCCAGGCGTCGACCCCCGACGTGGTCAGGCGCCGCACGCGACCGGCCTTGAACATCGTGCGATGGCGGTTCCAGTCGAGCTCCATCTCGTAGAGGTCGGTCGCCTGCTGCAGGACGGGCTGCAGGAAGCTGTCGCTGAACACGGTCAGGATGACGACGTAGTCGAACGCCGCCGGCAGATCGAGCAGGGTTGCCACCTGCGACCAGTCGTTGTGCGCGCCGGGCAGGTTGCGCGAGGACATGAACAGGATGTGGTTCATGTCCGGGGTGAAGATCGCCTGCTCGTCCCAGGCGGGGTCGCGCGTCAGGCGCACGCGCCGGCAGCGGCTGCGATCGGGATCGTCGAGGCGGCAGAAGAAGAGCTCGGTGTTGATCGCGGTGCCGGTGGTCTCGGTGTAGAGGAAGCCCGAACCGTCGGGCGCCCACCACTGGGTTTCGTACCAGTGCCCGTTGCCGGCGCGGACGACGTGCTCGCCGACCAGGCGCGGCCCTTGCGGCCCGTCGGGGTCGAAGCGCGCGACGCGGATGTCCGACTTGCCGTTGCCGCCGCTCTCGGCGTTCCAGTTCAGCGCCGTCCAGACGATGTGCTGGCCGTCCGGCGACCAGTAGGCGTGGAAGTGGTCGGCGAGCTCGGGGCCGCGCGTCAGGTTGGTGTGCTGCGTGCCGTCGCGGCGCATCACCCAGACGTCCGAGCCGATGCCGCCGAAGCCGGGCCCGCCGATCCGTCCGACGTGGTCGCCCCACGAATGAAACAGGATCCAGTCGCCGCCCGGCTGCGCCACCGCCACCTGGTTCGGTCCCGGCAGCGCGCAGGTGAGGCAGACCTTCTCGCTGCCGTCGAGGCGCGAGCGATAGACCTGCGTCTGCCCGTCGCCGTCCTCGTCGCGCACCACCGGGTCGTGCCAGACGACGTGCTCATCGTCGAGCCAGTCGGGCGCCTGGCCGATCAGAAATGGATTCGCCTCGACGACGAACCGCCCGCCGCCGCCCGTCGCCGCGGGCTGCGCCGCCGCCGGTGCGGCGATCGCGAGCGCGACCAGCAGCAGCAGCGCTCGCGCCGTGCCGCCTCTCGTCCCGTCTGCACGTCGTTGACGATCCATTGCGCCCCCTTCGATTCTCCTTCAGCAGTAGCGGGCGGGCCCCCGCTTTCTCAAGCGCGCGTAGCTACACGCGCCGCCGGGCACCTGCTAGAGACGCGAGCTGACGGAAGGGGACCGCGCATGGACTACAGTGAGTACCAGCACCTGCGTTTCGAGTCGCGCCCCGACGGCGTGCTGTTGATCACCCTCGACCGGCCGCCGGTCAACGCCACCGACGAGCGCATGCACTGGGAGCTGAGCGAGGTGTGGCGCACCTTCGAGGCCGACCCGGCGGCGCGCGTCGCACTGGTGACCGGCGCCGGCAGGGCGTTCTCCGCCGGCGGCGATACCACGCTGCTCGAGGGCATGGCCGGCGATCCGACCGCGGTGGTGCGCACCATGCGCGAGGCGGCCGACATCGTCTACAACATGATCAATTGCGACAAGCCGATCGTCTCGGCGATCAACGGCGTCGCCGTCGGCGCCGGCCTGGCGGTGGCGCTGATGGCCGACATCTCGATCATCGCCGACACGGCGCGCTTCACCGACGGCCACCTGCGGCTCGGCGTCGGCGCCGGCGACCACGCGGCGATCATCTGGCCGCTGCTCTGCGGCATGGCGAAGGCGAAGTACTACCTGATGACCGCCGAGTTCATCGACGGGCGCGAGGCCGAGCGCATCGGCCTGGTCAGCCTGTGCGTGCCGGCGGCCGAGCTGATGGACAAGGCGTCGGCGGTGGCGACGCGCCTCGCTCAGGGCCCACAGAACGCCGTGCGCCTGACCAAGCGCGCGCTGAACGGCTGGCTGCGCGTCGCCGCGCCGATCTTCGACAGCTCGCTGGCCTACGAGATGCTCAACTTCCTCGAGCCCGACGTGCAGGAAGGCCTGGCCGCGCTGAAGGAGAAGCGCCCGCCGCGCTTCCCGTCGGCGGGCTGAGCGCGTGCTGCTGCACGCCGATATCGCAAGGCGAGGGGCCGGCGATTCGAGGTTGGCTTGGCAGGGTGTTCGGTGGCTAGGAGGAATCGGCATAACCCCCACCAGCGAACAGCCCTGAGAGCAGCTCATACCGAGCGCTCGTCGAGGTAGCACCAGCGCCAGTCTTCGCCGGGGGCCAGCGAGCCCGCGATCGGGTGGCCGGTGGCGCGGAAATGTGCGGTGGCGTGTTGATGGCGCGAGGCGTCGCAGCAGCCGACGTGGCCGCAGGTCAGGCACTGGCGCAGATGGATCCAGTGCCCGCCGATGCGCTCGCAGGCGGCGCACCCCTGGCTGCGGCGCGGCGCGTCGGTGATCTGTGCCAGGTGCTCGCACGAGGCCTCGGCTGCTTCGCCGGTCGGCGCCGGCGCGCGGCCGTCGAGGAACAGCGCGGCGCTGATCGCGCCGGCGACGGCGAAGCAGGCGGTGATCAGGGCGATGGCGCGAAAGCTGTCGACGAAGGCGCCCTGCACGGCAGCGCGCACCGGGCCGGGATCGACCCCTGGGAGATCGGGAACGTGTACGTCGCCGAGACTGCGCCGCTCGGCGAACAGCGTCGCCG
>JBOHWA010001150.1:0-7469 GCA_050735855.1 Binatia bacterium | reverse complement strand
CCCCGCCCCCGCCGCCGCGGCTGAAGCCGCCGTAGCGGCCGCCGCCGACGTCAGCGTAGCCGCGACCGCCCCAGTTGGCGTAGCGTTGATCCAACTGGCGGGCCCGCTGCCGCACGGCGTACGCCTGATCGAGGCCGCCGGCCAGGCCGGGATTCCAGCCCTCCGACGGGACGTATCGCGTCGCGGGTGCAAAGCCGCCGGCGTCCACCGCGCGGCCGAGACCGGGAATCCCCGTATCGCCCGCCCGCGGCACCTGGATCGCTTCGGTGCGGCGCCCCGCCTCGTCGCCGTAGCGCTGCCAGCCGTCGTCACCGCCACGATAGAGATTGCCGTCGCCGCCGGCGTACCAGTCGCCGTCGGGTGCGCGCACCGCGGCGGCGGAGCGATCGCCGTCGCTGACCGCGACGGCTGCGCCGCCGCCGGAGCCCTGGACGCGCGCCACCGAACCGCGATCGTCCGAGTACTCCTCGCCGCGGGCGGCGTGCTGCGAGCCATAGACGACGCCTTGCTCCCACGCGGCGTAGGGGTTCGAGCGCGCGTAGCCCGCGGCGGCCGTGCCGGTACGCGGATTGTAGGCCTCGACCGCCGCCGCCGACTGGTCGGGGCCATAGGCGGCGGCGCCGCGCGCCAGCGTGCCGCTGGCCGGATCGTAGACCGCCCCGGCGCCGACGCCGCCGTACGGCCCGTAGCCGTAGCCGCCGCGGTGGAAGCGGCCGGTGAGCGGATTGTAGAAGGCGTCGCAGCCGTACGTGTACGGGCGCGCGTAGTAGCGCGGCAGCGCGCCGGCGGCGAGGTAGGGCGGGTAGTAGTAGCCGGTGCCCCATGTGACGACGCCGTCGGCGACGTACTCACCGAGATAGCCGTCGGTGTAGCCGTCGACGACGCGGTCGTCGGCGACCTGGTACACGCGCACGTAGGTCAGGTGGTAGACCGGCGACGAGGGCGGAATGGTGTAGATCGCGTCGGGCACCGCGGTGGCGACGGTCCACGGTCCGTTGGCCGAGGAGGCGCTGAACCACACCCCGTCGGCGCAGAGGTAGTAGAGATCGCCGACCCGGATCACGTCATCGGCCGTGTTGACCGCGTAGGACAGCGAGGTGCCCTCGATCGCCGCAAACTGCGGGGCGCCGTCGTAGGTTACCGAGGCCGCGGCGTCCTTGCGGCTGACGCTGGCCAGGTGCGGGATCTGCGCCTGCAGGGCTGCCTCGCGCGCATCGCTGGTGTTGGGCACCGAAGCGAGCACCGCCGCCAGCGGCCCGTCGGGCGGAATCTGCGCGAAGTCGGCCGGCAGGGCGCCGGTCGCATAGGTCCACGGACCGTGCAACGCGGCGGCGCGGAACCAGCGCCCGGCCGCCAGGTAGTAGTACGCTTTGGCGTAGCCGTCCCAGAACACCAGGCTCTGCGTGTTCTGCACGGCGTAGAGGCCAGTGCCGGCGATGCGCGCGTACTGCGGCTCGCCGACCATGACGATGAGCTCGGCCGGCATCGTCGAGACGTAGACCTGCAGCGGCGGTTGCCCACCGGTCGGCGGCCCGGGGATCTGCGCCTTGACGTCCTGCCAGTCCTTGGTGGCCGGCAGCGTCGAGAAGCTCGGCGGCAGCTGATCGACGTACGCCCAGGCGCCGGTCTCCAGCGCCGCGCTGGTCAGCCAGCCGCTCGCATCGAGCAGGTAGTAGCCGGGCGCATCGCTGGTGCGCAGCAGCGGCCAGTTGGTGTTGATGGCGTGCTGCAGCGTCGTACCCGCAATGGGTGCGAAGCTGGGCGCGCCGTCGAACAGCACCAGGCGCGAGGGCTGCCCGGCGAGCAGGATCGCCGGCGGCGTGGTGTTGAGCGGCACCGACACGGCCTGCTGACCTGACGCCGCAAGTGCGGCGATCAGTGTGTCGAGCGACAGCCTTACGCCGCTGCTGGGCAGCAGTCCGCTCGCCAGCGTCGCCGCCGCCGCGCCGGCGGCCGGGGGGAACTGTGCGTTGGTCACCCGGATGCTGCTCAGCATCACCGTGCGATCCTGCTGGTCGGTGTCGGTGCGCGCGGTGAACTGCAGCACGCCGCTCGTCGCGCTGCCGCCCTTCGGGGTCAGGATGACCGCGGCATGGCCGGTCAGTGTGACGCCCTCGGTCCAGCGCTCCAGCTGCGGCTCGTAGACCAGCAGTTGGTCGCCGTCGCGCGCGTAGCGCTGCGGCCAGGCTGGGCTGTCGACCGCGGCTGCCACGGCGGTGACCAGGGTGAGCGCAAGAGCAGGGAGCACCGAACGGCTTCGCATGCGAGGCATTGTGGGCACTATGCCGCCCGGCAGGTCAATGCGCCCGGCGTGCGCCCGGCGTGCGCCGGGGCGTGGCGCGCCGGCGGGTTGCGTTGAATTCCCGCCGCGGCGCTGGCAGGAGAGGGGCGTGGCGAGCTTCGATCTGGCGCAGCATGCGCAGCGCATCGAGGACGATGGCTTCACCGTCATCGCCGACTTTCTCGCCCCGGCCCAACTGGCCGAGGTGCGGCGCGTGCTCGGCTGCTATCTGGGCACGCACGCCGGCCGCAACGACTTCGAGGGCACGCGCACCGAACGGGTCTATACCCTGGTGGCGCGCGGCCGGGTCTTCTGGGAGATCGTCCTCGACGCGCGCATCCTGGCGCTGTGCCAGCGCTTCCTGCTGCCCAGCTTTCTGCTCACCGCCAGCCAGGCGATCGCCATCAGCCCGGGCGAGACGCCGCAGCCGTTCCACTCCGACGACGCCTTCTACCACCAGCCGCGGCCGCGCCCGATGGTGTCGCTGTCGACCATCGTCGCCGTCGACGCCTTCACGGCGGAGAACGGCGGGACCGAGGTGGTGCGCGGCAGCCATCGGTGGGACGATGCGCGCCTGGCCGGCTCCTACGACGCCGTCGGCATGCCCGCCCCGGGAGTCGCCGAGGCGGAACGCGCCTTCGAGCCCATGGCCACGCCGGTCGTCATGCCGGCCGGCGGCTGCGTCGTCTTCGCCGGGACCCTGCTGCACCGCGGCGGGTGCAACCGCAGCGCCCAGACGCGCACCGCCTTCTCGCACCAGTACTGCCAACCGTGGGCCCGCCAGCAGGAGAACTTCATCCTCGCCGTGCCGCCCGCGGTGGCGCGCGAGATGCCGGGGCCGCTGCAGGGCCTGCTCGGCTACTCCATCCATCCGCCGTTCATCGGCCAGCTCACCGCCAGCCACCCGCGCAAAGCGCTGGCACCCGATCACGAGCCGCCCGTCGTCGTGCAGGCGCGCGCGGCCGGCGTGCGCCTGCCCGAATAAGAGAGGACGGGAGAATGACCGACGCAGTGTTGTTGATCGAGACAGCCGACGGCATCGCCACGCTGACGCTGAACCGGCCGCAGGCGATGAATGCGCTGTCGCGCGGTCTGCGCCAGGCGCTGAGCCAGGCGTTTGCCGATCTGGCGGCGGATGCGGCGGTGCGCGTCGTCATCCTCACCGGCGCCGGGCGCGCCTTCTGCGCCGGCCTCGACTTGAAGGAGCTCGGCGGCGAGGCGCGCGAAGCGGGCGAGATCGAAGCAGCGGTCGGCGCCAACGACATGATCGCGACCATGGCGCGCTGCCCGCAGCCGATCATCGGCGCCATCAACGGCTTCGCCATCACCGGCGGCTTCGAGCTGGCGCTCGGCTGCGACGTGCTGATCGCCTCGAGCGAGGCGCGCTTCGCCGACACGCACGCCCGCGTCGGCATCCTGCCCGGCTGGGGGCTCAGCCAGAAGCTGTCGCGCGCCATCGGCATCTACCGCGCCAAGGAGCTCTCGCTGACCGGCAACTATCTGTCCGCCGAGCGCGCCGCCGAGTGGGGCCTGATCAACCGCGTGGTGCCGCCCGCCGAGCTGCTGCCCACCTGCCGGGCGCTGGCGCGCGACATGCTGTCGTGCGACCCGGCCTCGCTGCTGGGCTACAAGCGCGTCATCGACGACGGATTTGCCGCCAGCTTCGGCGAGGGACTGCGCATCGAGGCCGCGGCCAATCGCGCCCATGCCCGCACCCTGACGCCCGACGCGATCGCCGCGCGCCGCCAGGGGGTGCAGGCGCGCGGTCGGGCGCAGAGCCAGGACAGCTGAGCCGATGCAGCGGATGAACGAGCTGGCGTGCTACACGCTGGCCGGCGCCCCGTCGTCGCCGCGCGTGCTGATCGACGAAGTGCGCCAGGCCGAGCAGCTCGGTCTGGGGTCGGTCTTCATCTCCGAGCGCTTCAACATCAAAGAGGCCGTGACGCTGTCGGGCGCGGCGGGCGCCGTCTCGGAGCACATCGGCATCGCGACGGCGGCGACCAACCACAACACCCGCCACCCGCTGGTCACCGCCAGCTATGCGACCACCATGCACCGCCTGACCGGCGGGCGCTTCACGCTCGGCATCGGCCGCGGCATCAACGCGCTGTTCGACATGCTCGGCATCCCGCGCATCACGACGGCGGAGATGGAGGATTTCGCCGGCCTCATGCGGCGGCTGTGGCGCGGTGAGATGATCTTCGGCCACGACGGACCGGCCGGGAAGTTCCAGATGCTGCACCTCGACCCGGACTTCGACGAGGCGATCCCGCTGCTGCTCACCGCCTTTGCGCCGCAGACGTTGCGCCTCGGCGGGCGCGCCTTCGACGCCGTCGTGTTGCACACCTTCTTCACCGATGAGACCACCGCGCGCTGCGTCCGCACCGTCAAGCAGGCGGCGGAGCAGGCCGGCCGCGATCCGCGCGCCGTGCGCGTGTGGTCGTGCTTCGCCACGGTGGGCGACCACATTCCCGAGCCGCTGCGGTTGAAGAAGACGGTCGGCCGCCTGGCGACCTACCTGCAGGGCTACGGACCGCTGCTGGTGAAGACCAATCGCTGGGATGCGGCGGTGCTCGATCGCTTCTGGTCCGATCCGGTGGTCGGCTCGTTCCGCGGCGCCATCGACGGCAAGGCGACCGCCGAACAGCTGGAGCACATCGCCACGCTGCTGCCGCCGGAATGGATGGCCCCGGCGGCAACCGGCTCGCCGCGCCAGTGCGTCGACGCGATCCTCGCCCAGTTCGATCTCGGCGTCGACGGCGTCATCCTGCACGGCGCCACGCCCACCGAGCTGGCGCCGATCGTCGAGGCGTATCGCCGCCGCCGCCCGGCCGGCCGCTTCGATCACCTCATGGAGAATCCGGGCCGGGTGCGGATCTGAGGTGCCGACGCCTGAAGATGATTTTCAACGCGGAGACGCCGAGGCGCGGAGGGCGCAGTGACGAGAGCTAGCCTTGATGAGACAAAAGACTTCAACGCGAAGACGCGAAGACGCGAAGTGTTACCGAGGAGTCTGCACCCGGCCGGCTCTTTCCCAATCCGCATCCGCGCTGTGGTTCCGGGAACGCTCGCTCCACAGCTGCGCTCCTCTGGTCTTCGCGCCTTCGCGCCTTCGCGTTGATCTTTTTCTGTCACATCAAGGCTAGTAGCTGGACAGACTACCGGATCCCAGTACTCGGCGAGCCTTGTGGTGGCTTTGCCCAGAAAAGAAAACGCAAACCACGGATTGAGCGGATACGAGCCGATCACACGGATTTTCTGAGGGGCCCCTCCGTGAAATCCGTCAATCCGCGCAATCCGTGGTCGGCGTCTGTCTTTTTTGGGCAAAGCTGGTAGCGCGCGGCCGCCACCGTCGTCTCGTGCTTGCAGAATGCCAGCACGGCGGGTAGCGTGCCGGCATGGGAATCCAGATCACCATCCGAGACGTGCCACAGGCGGTGCGCGATGAGCTGGCTGCGCGCGCAGCGCGCGCGCGGCTCTCCATGCAGGAGTATCTGCGCGGTGAGCTCGAGCGGCTGGCGCGGCGGCCGTCGCTCGATACGTGGCTCGAGCAGGTGCGCGAGCGCAAGCGCGCGGGGGCGACGCGTGTATCGCGCGCCGTCATTCTGCGGCAGCGCGACGCCGACCGACGGTGAGCGCGGTCGTCGACGCTTCGGTGCTGGTCGCGGCGGCGACCGATGTGGGCGCCGAAGGCGTCTGGGCCGAACGGGCCCTGGCGCAAGGGGATCTGGTCAGCCCGCACCTCGTCCTCGTCGAGGCGACGAACATCCTGCGCCGCCTCGAACGGGCGACGGCGCTGACCCGCCCGCAAGCGGTCGCAGCGCAGCAAGATCTCCTGCGTCTCGATCTGACGCTGGTGCCATTCGCGCCGTTCGCCGATCGGGTTTGGGCCCTGCGCACCACCGTCAGCGCCTACGATGCCTGGTACGTCGCGGTCGCTGAGGCGTTCGACCTGCCCTTGGCGACGCTCGATCGCCGCCTGACGCGCGCGTCTGGCCCACGGTGCACGTTCCTGTGCCCCTGATCTCCTGCACCTCGCCGGCACGCCGCGGCGCCGTCGGCGTCCGCCTCACTGCGCGGCGGCGGGGTCGAGCCCGGTGCAGCGCGCCACGACCTGGTCGAGGTCCTCGAGATCGTGAAACTCGAGCACGGCGAGGCGGCCAGCCCGGTAGCGCAGCACGACGACATAGAGGATCTCGAACGGGCCGCCCTCGCGATTGGTGCCGCTGACGCGCGTCACCGCAACGCGGCCGTGCGCGGCGTCGACGACCTGATAGAGGTCGCCGATCTGCGCGTCCGGGGTCAGCTCGAGCAGCGCCTGGAAGGAGGCGAGGTATGCGTCGACGCCCTCGATCCGACCGAGGCCGATGCGGCGCCGGTCGTCGAGGACGAAGTCGTCGGGCAGCGCGGCGCGGACGCCGGCGAGGTCGCGCCGGTTGACCGCGCGGGCAAAGGCGACCACCTGCGGCGGCGCCCGGTGCATATCGCTGCGCAAGAAGCGCTCGTTGAGCTCGGCGTCCGCCGCGGCGCGCGCGTCGGGGTCGAAGACGACGACCGCGACCAGACGACCCTCGGCGTCGACCTCGTGGACGGCGAGCGTCTCGACCTCGAAGAGCAGGACCTCCCGCGTGCGGCTGAACCGATTGTGCCAGAGCGCCAGGCGGTCGCCCGGGGTGGCCAACAGCGTATGCACTGCATGCATGCCAGACCCGGCCCACTGCAGGCCGGCGAGGTAGCCATCGCGATCGACGGTCGTGCGCAGGCCGCGACGGCGGTCGTCGAAGACCAGCGACGGTGCGTGCAGCGCCTGCACCGCGTCCCAGTCCCCGGCCTCGACCCGCGCCATGTGCCGTTCGAATGCGCGCGTCGCCGCGTTGGCTGGGATGCGCAGCGGATCGGGGCGCGCCCCGGGGACGGGGCGGCGCGCGAGCTCCCGGAAGCGCCCCAGGGCGGCGTCGACGGCGTCGATCTCGAAGATCTCCAGCCGCGTCGCGCGGCCCCTATCCGCCGTGACGACGGCCAGGAATTCGCTCTCGAACGCGCCGCCATCGGGCAGCGTGCCGAAGCGGCGGGCGCGGTAGACGCCGGTCTGCGCAGCGATGGCCAGCCAGTGCCAGCCGGCTTCGAAGCGGCTGCCGGGGGCGAGGCGCCACAGGGCTTGCACGCTGTGCAGGTATGCGTCGCGGCC
>JBOHWA010001149.1:0-5626 GCA_050735855.1 Binatia bacterium | reverse complement strand
GCGCTGGCGCACCGCTTGCGGCGCAGTGGCGCGCGCGTCGACGTCGAGCCGGGCGGGCGCAGCCTGAAGAGCCAGATGCGCCACGCCGCCAAGCTCGGCGCGCGGTATGTGATCATTGTCGGCGAGGATGAGCTCGCCAGCGGCACGCTGACCGTGCGCGACATGGAGGCGCGCGCCGACCGGCGCGGCGCCGCCAGCCTCGGCGCCAGCGCCGCGGAGTTGCGCGCGGCCCTGGCGGTGGGGACGGAGGCGGAGACGACCATGGAACGCCACGCATGAAGCTCGACCTGCTCGGCGACTGGCAGCGCTCGACATACTGTGGAGACCCGCGCCCGACCGACATCGGCCGCGAGGTCACGGTGATGGGGTGGGTGCACTCGCGGCGCGACCACGGCGGCGTGGTGTTCGTCGACCTGCGCGACCGCAGCGGCCTGCTGCAGATCGTCTTCAACCCCGAGGACAACGCCGACGCCCACGCGCGCGCCGGCGAGTTGCGCAGCGAGTACGTCATCGCCGTGCGCGGCGCGGTGCGCGCCCGCCCGGCCGAGACGGTCAACCCGAACCTCGCCACCGGCGGCGTCGAGGTGATCGCCAGCCAGGTGCGCATCCTCAACGACGCGCTCACGCCGCCGTTCCCGCTCGACGGTGAGGCGACGATCACCGAGAGCACGCGCCTCAAGTATCGCTATATCGATCTGCGACGCCCGCAGGTGCAGCAGAACCTCATCTTCCGCAGCAAGGTTGCCGCGGCGATCCGCAACTACCTCGACGCGCAGGGCTTCATCGAGGTCGAGACGCCGATCCTCACCCGCAGCACGCCGGAGGGGGCGCGCGACTACCTGGTGCCGAGCCGCGTCAACCGCGGCAGCTTCTACGCCCTGCCGCAGTCGCCGCAGCTCTTCAAGCAGATCCTGATGGTCGCCGGCCTCGATCGCTACTACCAGGTCGCCAAGTGCTTCCGCGACGAAGATCTGCGCGCCGATCGCCAGCCGGAGTTCACCCAGATCGACATCGAGGCGTCGTTCGTCCGCCCCGAGGACATCTACCAGCTCATCGAGGGCCTGCTGACCAAGGTACTGGGGCTGCGCGGCATCGCGGTGCCGACGCCGTTCCCGCGCATCACCTACGCCGACGCCATGCGCCGCTTCGGTAGCGACAAGCCCGACATGCGCTTCGGCCTCGAGCTCGCCGACGTCACCGACATCGTCCGCACCGCCGAGCTGCGCGTCTTCCGCGAGGCGGCGGAGCGCGGCGGCCTGGTCAAGGCGCTGGCCATCCCCGACGGCGGCAAGCTGTCGCGCAAGGATCTCGACTCGCTGCCCGAGGCGGTCGCCACCTACGGCGCCAAGGGCGTCGCCTGGGCGCGGCTGGCGCCGGACGGCTGGCAGTCGCCGATCGCCAAGTTCCTCACCGCCGAGCAGCGCACGGCGATCGAGCAGACGACCGGCGCCGTGCCGGGCGGCCTCATTCTGTTCCTCGCCGACAGTGCCAAGGTGGTGAACGACTCGCTTTGCCACCTGCGCCTGAAGCTGGCCGCGCAGCTCGGCCTGATCCCGGCGGACGCGCACTCGCTGCTCTGGGTGACCGAGTTCCCGCTCTTCGAGTACTCGCCCGAGGACAAGCGCGCGGTCGCCGTCAACCATCCGTTCACCGCCCCGATGGAGGAGGACCTCGATCGCCTCGAGTCCGATCCCTACACGGTCCGCGCCCGCGCCTACGACGTCATCTGGAACGGCATCGAGCTCGGCGGCGGCAGCATCCGTATCCACAGCACCGAGTTGCAGGAACGCGCCTTCACGCTGCTCGGCATGAGCCCGGAGGAGGCGCGCAGCCGCTTCGGCTTCCTGCTCGACGCGCTCGCCTACGGCGCGCCGCCGCACGGCGGCATCGCGCTCGGGCTCGACCGGCTGGCGATGCTGCTCTGCGACGCCAGCTCGCTGCGCGACGTCATCGCCTTCCCCAAGACGCAGCGCGCCGTCTGCCTGATGACCGAGGCGCCCAGCCCGGTCGATCCGAAGCAGCTGCGCGACCTCGCCATCCGGGTGGTCGAGTGAGGTCGGCGAGCGTCGTCGGTCTCCTCGCGGCGGCGCTCGGGCTGGGCGGGCTGGCCGGCTGCGGCGCCGCGCAGCCCGCCCATCCGCCGGTGCCGATGCGCATCCTGGCGGTGCTGCCCTTCACCCTGGCGCCGGACGACGCGCCCGGCGGGGGCCCGCGCACGCCGCCGGCGAGCGAGGCGGGCACGGCGGTGACGGCGCAGGTCTACCGCGTCCTCGCCGAGCAGACCGACTTCCGCGTCATTCCCGATCTCGCCGTCGTCGACATCATGACCACGCCCGCCGTGCGCGACGCCGGCGATGTGGTGGCGCGCGCCGGCGCCCTCGGCCGCGAGGTCGGCGCCGACGGCGTCATCTTCGGCCGCGTCTTCCGCTTCCAGCGCCGCATCGGCACCGCCCTGGGCGTCACCCAGCCGGCGTCGGTCTCGTTCGAGATGGGCCTGGTGTCGGTGGCCGATGGCGAGGTGATCTTTCGCGGTCGCTTCGACGAGACCCAGGAAGCGCTGGCGACGAACTTCTTCGACTGGTGGATCTTCTGGAGCGCCGGCCCGCGCTGGCTGAGCGCCGGCGAACTCGCCGGTCTCGGCGTCGAGCGACTCTATCCGGCGATGGTCGCGCCGGTGCGCATCGACGACTGAGCCGCCCTCACGCCGCCTGCGGTGCGCGGCCCGCCTGGCGCAGATCGGCGACCGTCACGCCGGCCAGCCACATGGCGATCACCCCCTGCGCCAGCAGGGTGAGCAGCTGCACGGCGTTCAGCACCAGCCCGTAGGCGAAGGCGTCGGCCTCGCCGATGCCGAACAGCCCGAGCGCCAGCACGCAGGCGTACTGATACGGCCCGATCATCCCCGGCACGTTCGGCAGCGCCGTGCCGAAGCCGATGAAGATGAAGACGATCACCGCCGCGCTGAAGGGTACCGCGAAGTCGAAGGCGAGAATCATGATGTAGCTTGACAAGATAGGCAGGAACCACAGCGCCATTGAGACCAGGAAGACCGCCAGCAGCAGGCGCGGGTTGGGGATCACCTGCATGCCGGCGACGATCGCGCTGAGGACGCGCTTGAGCCCGGCGCCGAAGCGCTCGGGCAGGACGCGCAGCACCCAGTGCTCGACGAACGCCTCGCCGCGCCACCACAGCAGCCCCACCAACACGACCATGATCAGCGCGATGGCGGCCGGCACCATCGCCCCGCGGCGCACCCAGACCGGCAGGTTGTCGACCAGCATCAGGCCGGCGAGGATGTAGAAGAGGATGACGACCGAGTCCATCGTCTTCTCCACCACCAGGTTGCCGACCACATTGGAGAACGACACCGGCGCCCGGCGCGAGAGCAGCCACGGGCGCACCACCTCGCCGAGCCGCACCGGCAGCAGGTTGATGGCCAGGTAGCCGACCGAGGTGACCACCCACAGGTTGCCGAGCGAGACCGCCGCCAGCGGCCGCAGCTCGAGCTGCCAGCGCCAGGCGCGGAAGAGCATGATCAGGAAGCTCACCACCACCGCCAGGGCCAACCAGCCGCCATGCACCCGGCCGAGCGCGGCGCCCACATCGGCGAGCGGGGCGTTGCGCAGGGCCAGATAGAGGAAGCCGCCGCTGACGGCGACGCTCAACCCAACGTTGCGCCAGAGGCGGGCGTCCATGCGGGATCTCCTATCGGCTCGCCCCGCCGCCCTGCAACCGTCCTGCCGCGTGGGCCGCCTTCGCCCACCCTTGGAACGGAGATTCAGTCGCGCCGCATAGCGGAGTACAAGCTGTCGCGTACTACGTTCGAGTGACTGCAGCCGGCGCTATGTGACGAGACAGGAAACTTTAGCCTTGACCTCAGACAGAATTGCTATACAACGCGTGCAGCAATACTGCGGGCTTTGTCCTTGTAGCGGCGCTCTCTGGGTATGAGCGCAGGAGGAATTGCGGTGCTGGATCGAACGAGTGAGGTGGCTACAGACCGGAGTCTGACCGGCTCGCGACGCGGCACGCTGGGCCGCTGGGTCGTTGCCTGCGCCATCGGAATCCTGGTCAGCGCCGGAACCGCAGGTGCCGTGCAACAGGTGCAGGATCTGCTCGGGTGTTGCGTGTGCCGCGGCACGCTGAACGGGCAACCGAACAGCTCGAAGTCCTGCGAGAGCGCCATGTCCGTCGTCGCCTGCGAAACCAAGTGCAGGAACAGCGGCGCGTCGTCACTCGTGTATGGCAACGGCCAGAGCTGTGCGACGGGCTGCGCTGGCCTGGCGACGCAGCAACTGTCGAAGTGAGGGGAGGAGGAGGAATCCCATGCTGTACTCGACTCTGCCCCTGCGCGCGGCGACCTGCCGCGTGTTCGCCCTCGCGGCGCTGCTGGCGGCCATCTGCGTGACCACCGCCGACGTCGTCAGCGCTCAGGCGACGCCGACACCCACACCGGCCACCGGCTGCTGCCTGTGCCTCGAATGCCCGGGCAACGCCGGCTTCTGTACCAGCCCGCAGTCGGCCACCGCGTGCGCCAACATCTGCGTCACCAGCACCACCTGCCTGGTGTTCGTGTGGGGCATCGACGAGGCCTGCAGCATGGGCGCCGGATGTGGCGGTTTCGCGCCGCCGACGACGACCCCGACGGCCACCGCGACCGACACGGCGACGGCGACGGAAACGCCGACCGACACCCCGACGGCGACCGAGACCGAAACGCCGACCGAAACGCCGTCGCCGACCGAAAGCGCGACGCCCAGCGAGACGCCGACGGTCACCGAGACGCCGACGGACAGCCCGACCACGACGCCGTCGGAGACGCCGACGGTCACCGAGACGCCGACGGACAGCCCCACCACGACGCCGTCGGACACCCCGACGGCCACCGAGACGCCGAGTGAGACGCCGACGGTCAGCCCGAGCACGACGCCATCGGAGACGCCGACGGTCACCGACACGCCGACCGACACGCCGACGGCCACGCCGACCAACACCGCGACGCCCACCAACACGCCGACCAACACGCCGACGGTCACCGACACGCCGACGTCGACGCCGACGCAGACGCCGACCAACACGCACACGTTCACCAATACGCCGACGTCGACCCCGACCGTCACCAACACCCCGACGGTCACCAACACGGCGACCCAGACCCCGACCCGCACGCCGACGTTCACCACCACGCCGAGCAGCACGCCGACGCTGGCACCGCCGATCATCGACGGCGGTCTCGAGCCCGGCGACGACACCGTCCCCGGCGACGGCTCGCCGTGCCTGATCCCGCCGGGCATCCAGATCTGCCTGATCGGCGGCGTCGGTAGCATGCCGGCCGTGCCGCCCTGCTCGCCGCCGGACACCGTCCTCGGGTCGGATATCACCGACGCCCTCGGCGGCTTCGACATCCCGATCAATCCGCCGCTGGCGCTCAACGACTGCATCTACGCCTACGACACCTGCAACGACATCCTCGGCCCGGTGGTCTGCATCCGTCCGCCGGCACCGGCCCCAGCGATGTCGCCGCTCGGCACGATCTTCGCCCTCGCCGTCCTCGGCCTGGTCGCGCTGGTGGGAATGATGCGCATGCGGCGCACGACATAGGGTCCACGCACGATCTGCCTGAAGA
>JBOHWA010001148.1:0-2089 GCA_050735855.1 Binatia bacterium | reverse complement strand
ACGCCAGCAGCGCGGCGCCTCAGCCGGCGCCGCGGAATTCAATCGCCAGCAGGCTGACGTCGTCCTGCAGCTCGCGGCCGCCGCCGAACAGCAGCAGCGTCGACACCAGCTGATCGCAGGCCGCGTCGAGCGACAGGTGCCGGGTGCCGCGCAACACGCTGTTCAGCTGCGCCTCGCCGAACGCCTCGCCGCGCGGATTCTCGCACTCGACGATGCCGTCGGTATGGAAGAAGACGCGATCGCCGGCGGCGAGCCGGACGCGCCCCTCCTCGAACGGCAGACCGAAGCCGAGCCCGATCAGCGGCCCGCCGGCGCCGAGCATCTCGACGCCGCCGCCGGCGCGCACCAGCACCGGGCGCGGATGGCCCGCCAGGCTGTAGCGCAGGGTGCCGCTGCGATCGTCGACCAGCGCGTAGGCGGCGGTCAGGTACTTGTCGAAGCGCTCGATCGGATACTCGCGCTCGAGCCGTTCCAGCACCTCGGCTGGCGCCGCGGCCGCCCCGTCGGCCTGCAGCAGGTGGCCGGTCTGCGGCGAGAGGTACTGCGCCAGCGACACCGCCACCATCGCCGCCGGCACGCCGTGGCCGCTGACATCGATCACCTGCAGCGAGAGCACGCCCTCGGGCAGCAGGCTGAAGTTGAGCAGATCGCCGCCGACCCGCTCGCAGGGCATGAAGCGCCAGGCGAGCGCCAGGCGCTCGAGCGCCGGCGCGACCTTGGGCATCATGCTGCGCTGGATCATCGCCGCGGCCTGGAGATCCTCCTCGAGCCGGGCCTGCTTCTCCTCCAACTCGCGGTTGGCGCGCAGCAGGTCGCTGGTCAGGCGCCGGATCTTCAGCTGGCTGCGCACGCGCGCCAGCACCTCGCCGTGGTTGAACGGCTTGGTGACGTAGTCGACGGCGCCGAGCTCGAGTCCCTTGATCTTGTCGGCCGCCTCCGCCAGGGCGGAGAGGAAGAGGACGGGAATGCGCACCGTCAGCGGGTCGGCCTTCAGCGCGGCGCAGACCGCATAGCCGTCCATGCCGGGCATCATGACGTCGAGCAGGATCAGGTCGGGCTGCTCGCGGCGCGCCAAGGCCAGGGCCAGTTCGCCATCGGCGGCGCTGGACAGCGTGTAGCCTTCTTTGCGCAGGATGCCGCTGAGCACCCGGCGGTTGATCTCGTTGTCGTCGACGATCAGGACCCGACCGCGCTCGGCGACGCCATCGCCGACCCCGACCGCCGGTGCCTCCATCGTCAGACTGACCGTTGAGCTCGCCTGTAGCATCTCCAAACCCTGCACCTTCGAGTCCGACTGGTGCGGCAACAGCCGCCCGCAGTCTGCCAGCCACTCGCCGGTGCAGGTTGCATGCCAGACCCGGGGCGGGGTCGGCGGCCGTTGGGAGCAGCATCGGGTCGTCAGGTTCGGGGTGCTTCGGGGGAAAGCGCCCGGATTCTGACGGGGGGTGGCCCGCGCGTCTGGAGCGTCGGCGGGCTTGTGCCCTCTGCTCCCCCGACCTAGGGTGACCTCCGTTGCGCAAACGGCGGCTGCCGTCGGCGCCGTCCGGCAGGGAGGGAAGCGCATGGCCCTTCGCGTCACCCCTGATTCATCCCATTCCGCACTGGAGCACCTGGCCGCCCGCTTTGCTGCCGTGCGCGCCGCCACCGAGGTGTTGCGCGCGCCGCTCTCGGCGGAGGACTGCCAGGCGCAGTCGATGGATGACGCCAGTCCGACCAAATGGCATCTGGCGCACACCAGCTGGTTCTTCGAGACCTTCGTGCTCGAGCCGGTGCTGCCCGGCTACCGTCCCTTCCACCCCGAGTTCCGCGTGCTCTTCAACTCGTACTACCAGGCGGTCGGGGCGCAGCATCCGCGCCCGCAGCGCGGGCTGTTGACCCGCCCGCCGCTCGACGCGGTGCTCGCCTATCGCCGCCACGTCGACGGCTGCATCCTCGCCCTGCTGGCGCAGGGCAATGGCCGCGTCGAGCCGCTCGCTGCGGTCATCGAGCTCGGCCTGCACCACGAGCAACAGCACCAGGAGCTGCTGCTCACCGACGCCAAGCATCTGCTCTCGCTCAACCCGCTGCGTCCCGCCTATCAGCCGGCCGC
>JBOHWA010001147.1:0-3028 GCA_050735855.1 Binatia bacterium | reverse complement strand
GCGCACGGCGTGGCGGTGATCGAGGATTGCGCCCACGCGCCGCTGGCGCCGTTCGGCGCCGCCGGGCGCGCCCGCGTCGCTGCCTCGTTCACCAGCCTGGCGCCGTTCAAGCTGGTCGACTGCGGCGGCGGCGGCATCGCCTTCAGCGCCGACGCCGCGCTGATCGCCGCGCTGCGCGCCGCCGCGCCGCCCGCCGCGCCGTCCGGCGCGCGCACCGCGCTGTCGCGTCTCGCCGGCGCCGCCGCGGTCGAGCTCGCCACCGCGCCGTCGCTGTATGACCGCCTCGGCCACCCCGCCTTCGCCCGCCTCGGCGCCGGCGGCGGCGCCATGCCCTTCTACAAGCGGCACATCCGGCCGATCCTCAAGCGCGGCGCCGACCATCCCGCGCCCATCTCAGCCGGCGCGGCGGGCGAGGCGGCAGAGCTGCCGTCGCTGCCCTTCCTGCGCGCCGGCCTGCGCCAGCTCGCCTCGCTGCCCGCCCGCCTCACCGAGCGCCGCCGCCTGGCACGCCGCCTGGCGGACGGACTACCCGAGGGACTGTTGCTGGCCGCCGAGGCGCTGGACCACTCGTGCGAGTACGCCCAGCTCGCCGTCGTCGCCGACCGCGCCGCCGCGCTCGCCTGCCTCGCCGCCGCCGGCGTCGACGCCCTGCCGTCGCCGATGATCGCCTGGGCCGACCCCACCGCCTGCCCGGTCGCCGCCCACCTCGCCGCTCACGCCATCCAACTGCCCTGGTTCGACGGCCTCACCGATGCCGACGTCGATCTCCTGCGCCGCGCCCTGCAGGGCTGCGAATGAAGCGTGGCGTCTGGGCTGCCGGCGATGGTAGAAATTCTTGACCACGAGACATGGAGACACGCAGCACTGCCGCATCGCCAGAGAATCGAGCCAAGGCGCACAAATATGTGACGCGGCGACTTCGAGGGTCCCTTCCCCCGCAAGGGGGGAAGGGACCTTGGGAGTTGCCTCGCGGAATCAAGTATCCGCGCAAACCTGCCGCGGTCGGATCTTGGCGCCGCTCGGCAGGTGCTGCACTCGGTATCGCCGGCCTGAATCGTCCTGCATATGAAGCTCTCGCACGCATACGGCTGCGCCCGCGCCCTCGGGCTGGCGCAGCTCGGCCGCAGCACGCCGCTGGTGGTCAGCTTCCGGCTGCTCAACCGCTGCAACCTGCGCTGCAAGTACTGCTACATCCCGCTGCTCAAGACCGACGAGCTCAGCACCGCCGAGGTGCTGGCGACCCTCGACGGCCTCAAGCGCGCCGGCACGCAGTACCTCAACTACACCGGCGGCGAGCCGCTGTTGCGCGACGACATCGGCGCCATCCTGGCGCACACCGCCGACCTCGGCTTCATCCACTCGCTCAACACCAATGGCACCTACGTGCCGGAGAAGATCGATCTGCTGCGGCGCGTCTCGACGCTCACCCTCAGCCTCGACGGCGACGAGGCGGTGCACGACGCGGCGCGCGGCCGTGGCACGCACCGCGAGGTGATGGTCGCGCTGGAGACGGCGCGCGCGCACGGCATCAAGGTCGCGCTCACCTGCGTGCTGTCGGCCAAGAACCTCGACGCGGTCGACTGGCTGCTCGCCACCGCCGAGCGCTGGGACACCCAGATCACCTTCCAGCCGGCGCGCCTCGAACGCCTCGGCTCGCTGCTACCCGATCCGATCACCCCGCCGGCCGACGCGCTGCAGCGCGTCATGCGCCGCATCCTCGAAGCCAAGCGCACCAACCCGCGCATCCTGAACTCCCTCACCGGCCTCGAGCACCTCGCCGCCTTTCCCGCCGCGCACGACATCCCCTGCCAGGCCGGCCGCCTCTACTTCCGCATCCAGGCCAACGGCGACGTCCTCGCCTGCACCGACATCGAACGCCCCGCCGAGGTGTTCAACCTGCGCACCCACGGCCTCGCGGCCGCCCTCGCCCGCACCCGCGGCACCGGCTGCGACCAATGCTGGGGGGCGTCGCGCGTCGACTTCAACTACGCCGCCGCCTTCGGCTGGGAAGCGATCGCCAACATCGCCAGAACGCGCTGAATCCGCGCGCCCTGCGGCTATGTGGTCGGCGAGAGTAGCAACAGCCACTGGTTGGTCGTGTCGAGCCCGACCGGATGGTGGTGGACGACGCGCAGACCGTGGCGGGCGGCGAGCGGCAGAATCTCCTCGCTGGTGACGTTGCGGAAGTGCTGGTGGCCGGCGCGTGGGGCGTGATCGGCGGCGGCGACCTGCGCGGCGCGGCGCAGCATGGCGAAGGGCGTCGTCTCGACCAGCAGCAACTGGCCGCCGGGGCGGAGCAGGGCGGCCATGCGGGCGAGGGCGAGGTCCAGGTCGCGCACGTGGTTGAGCGAGCGCAGCGAGAGGATGTGGTCGCAGCTCGCCGGCACGCCTTCGAACTCCTCGATGCCGCCGAGGGTGTAGCGCCCCTCCGGAATGACGGCGCGCAGGCGAGCCAGGGCCGGCTCGTCGGGGTCGAGTCCGTGGTAGGTGACCGCGCCGTCGCGCACCAGCGGCGCCAGGATGTCCTGGTAGAGCTGCTCGCCGCAGCCGACGTCGAGCACGTGGCCGTGCAGGCCGGCCATGTGGGCGGCGATCCACGCTTCCTCGCGCGCGTAGGGCGGGCCATCGACGACGGCGAAGCGGTGGCCGCAGTGGGCGCGACGCGCGCAGGCGGCGCAGACGGGATCGGGGCGCACGCGGCGCATGCCGTGGGTGAAATCGTCGAGCACGCCGGGCGCGGCGCGGTCGACGAAGACGTGACTCCACTCGTCCTTGATGCGCGCCATCTCGGCCGGGGCGAAGTCGCCGGTGTCGGTGGCGTAGCGCCGCAGCGCGTCGCCGTCGATCAGCCAGAGGTGGCGGTGCGGCGGCAGCGCGGCGCCGCGCTCGGCGGCGCGGCAGGCGTCGGCGTCGGCGACGTAGGGCACGCCATCATCGGTGACCAGATAGTTGAACGAGTTGGCGCGCGTCTGCTCGGCGGCGCCGCGCTCGGCCGGAGCGACGGCGTGCGGATCGACCGACCCCAGAC